>DQSX01000181.1 GCA_015663065.1 Sulfurovum sp. | reverse complement strand
TTTGCATTTGGAATTCATCATCCCTTTACCCTGCCCCTGCATACCCTGCATTGGCACAGCATCTCCAGGTGCTGCGAGAAGTATTGTTGCTGAAGCTATCATCAATAGTGTTGTTTTTTTCATTTTTATTTCCTTTTGCGGTGTTTATACATTTTTTAATATGCTTTGATTGACTTTGGCAATATTGCTAAGCTGTTGCAGTACTTTTTCATCCGGTGATCTCTGTTTGATCTTTGTGGCCATACCGACAAGGTATCCGTAAGAGTGAAGTTCAACTTTTTGTCGGTAAAGCGCCTCCTGACTGAAGTACTCAATGACCTCTCCACCACTCAACTCTGAACAATGAGCCATAAGATTCTCTGCCATCAGGCTGAAGCGTAATGTATCTTCATCTGCCAGTTCACCGGATATTTTTACTGCTGCCTCCTTATCCAATCCTTTTTGATGTAGATGAAGAGCAATACTTTTTATAAGATTCTTGCGCTCATATTGTATGCTTCCCGAAACTTCAATCTGCTCTGTGGCGCTCAAAGGGGTGCATGCAAGTGCAGAGAGCAAAAGCGTTACATTTATCAGGTGACGTTTATCCATATTTTGATCCTTTGATTTATTAGGATAATATAATCATAGGATAATAGGGTTAACCGTTTCTCTATTGAAACAGTTCCCAAAAGTCCGAAAACTCTTTTGTAAATGTTTCAAGACGCAGTATCAAGCTCTCTTTGATCACTTGACTTTTACATAAAAAGAAAAAGACCCTTGGTGAATATGGCTTGTGTTTGACAGCGGCTACGTGATAATACCTGCTCGTTAGATCTTTCATCAGTGAAGCTATCTGATCATTGTGTGAAAAACAGCGTCCCAAGTGTTGATAGACAATACATATCTCAAGATAAGACAGACGATAAAAATAGCTTATTTCATCGGAAAAAATGTATTTGTGCGGATACACTTTCTGTCTGTAATGATCCGCAAGGGTCAAAAAGTCAAAACACTTCTCTTTTCTGTTGCACTTAAGTGCCATTCCGTTATCGGGTGCAACAGCAACGATTTGTGATCTGCTGGAGAACATCAGCGCTTTGTTCAGCCACAGATAACGGTCTTCAAGGGCTTTGGGAACAGTGTCATAAAAGAATTTTGCATGTTTAAGCAGTTTCAGCTTCTCAAGTTCTTCCACTTCGCGTTTGTTACGCATAACAAGTTCCATAAGGGAATACTCCAGATATTCGTCAGATCCCGTCATCCGTTCGAAATAGTCTATATACCTGCCATCGTTATTCCTCTCACCCTCTCCTTCATGCATGAACCAAATCTGGGCCAGTGCTTTTCCGTTCAGCGGACTCTCAGATTGGTTAAAAAGGTAGCGGAAGAGCTGGAATTTTCCAAAATCTCCTATATCTGCAACATAGCGGTCCTGCATGAGATCCGACCTATGATCCTGCAGCAGCAGTGAGGCGGACAGTACCTTTTTTAATGCTATGCCATATTCTGTTTCTATACAATGCTCTCCACGTAAATGTGAACCATACCATCATTTTCATCTTTGATATCCCTTAAAGGTGTGATTATATCAAACTTATTTTCAAATCATTATAAGTTACCACTAACTTTACATTATCTTATAGTTTTGGATACTATATAAATACGCAGATCTGCAAAAGGAGATAAAGTGTCAATTGAAGAAGTAGAAGAGAGGCTTAACAGATGGCTTTATATGCTTATCTCCATTGAAGGGGCGGATCTGCATATCAAAAGTAACAGCCCTTTGTATGCAAGGCTGAAAAGTGACATTGTTCAGCTCTCCAAGGAAGTATCAGATGATAAGCTCCTAAAAGAACTGGTTGTATTTTTGACACATGACAGCTATGAAGCATTTGATAGGAAAAAAGAGTATGATGGTGCCTATAAACTCGATGAGTAATACCGTTTTTGTTTCAATATATTCCAGCATATAAATGGTGTATCCATTGCCTTCCGTCTTATTCCTGACAAGATCAGAACACTTGAAGAGCTCAATCTCCCCCTGGCATTAAAGAAACTGGTTGACCTTCGCCGTGGTCTGATTTTGGTGGCAGGAACTACCGGAAGCGGCAAAACAACAACACTTGCGACATTGATAGAAATGATCAATCAGAAACATCCTCGCCACATCATTACGATCGAAGACCCTGTCGAATATGTTTTTAAAGACAAAAAGTCTATTGTAGAGCAGTGTGAACTTGGCATAAATACTTACAGTCTTGATACGGCACTCCGTGTTGCACTGCGTGAGGATCCGGATATTATTTATGACCGATCTTTTTTGTATTGCCTTTCCTACTATTTTTATTGTATAATCCATACATATTATTATAATAAGGTGAATTTATGAAAATAGGATCTCTTT
>DQSX01000029.1 GCA_015663065.1 Sulfurovum sp. | reverse complement strand
CAAAAGCATCTGCATCTGCTTTGGAAGAGAAAGCATATTTACTCACGGCTGTCATAGTACCTTTTTTACTGCTTCCTACAACATAAAAAGCTTTTGTTGCATCAATGAACTTCAGGGAGTTTGTATCAACCACTTTGATATCTGTAAGTGTGGAACCTTTTTGCATATCTTCTACTACACAGTGAATAGAACAATACTGTTTCGTTTTTCCGTTCACATGTGCAGCATGGTTCGTTTTATAGAACATCGGCAGTGACATTCCGCACTCAGGACAGAACGCTTTTGCTTTACCCTCCTGCAGGAGTATGGCTTTCTCTTTGGGAACCGACTGAAACATCTTCATCATCTTTTTAGGTTTTCCAGGCATTTTCATCGCTGCGCCACATTTGCCTGGTGCACACTTCATCTCAGCATGGGAATAGCTTACCATTGTACCTATTGCCAATAGAGCTAGTAATATTTTTTTCATTTTACATCCTTATTACATTAATAATATATCATAATATATTTGTGTTAAATTAGTGTTAAATTGTTTAGTATATCCGATGTATCTCTTCAAGCATGTTGTCTACGGTAATATCATCTCCATGGGATTTCAAAAAATCTGTCAAATACTTTTCAGAAGCCTCCATACCACTCTCTTTTTCGATCTCAACCAGTTTTTTGTAAAGCGGATCCAGTATATCTGTCACATGTTTAGATATCTTCTTCCTAGAGGCTTTATATCCTAACAGATTGCCATGCTCGTCCTTAAGTATATCAAAATCGGTAAATACCCAATAGTATCTTCCATCCTTGGCAAGGTTTTTGATCGCTGCAATAAAGTTATGTCCATGCTGGATACGATCCCAAAGGATCTTGAACAGGATCTTTGGCATATCGGGATGACGTACAATACTGTGCGGCTGACCGACAAGTTCACCTTTGCTGTAACGTGATATCTCTGCAAAATAGTCATTGACATATGTGATAATGCCTTTAAGATCCGTATCGCTCTCAATATAGACATTGTTTTTGAGTTCTATCTCTTCGTTAATGGGGTCCGGTCTCTTCATCATTTTTCCTCCTGTCTGGAATCGCTGGGTATATAAAGCATTTACCGACTTTTCAATTTTCTGCCTTCGCGGCTCCACTTCGTTACGACCGCTCCGGTTCCGTCACTAAAAACGTGACTCACATGTCTAAATATCTGATTAAACCTTTGGTTATTCTCGTAAAAGGCAATATCTTTGTTCCGCCATTTTTCATCATGAAAAGTTTGGCATTCTCTTCCGAGCCAAAGGGGATCAGCTCATCTCCGTGCGGTCCGACCATCCTGCTGCCGAATACATAGACCGCTTTGGTTGCATCAACTCTCTGTCCACTAATGAAATCCTGTACATAGATCATCCTTATAGGTGCAGAAAGCAGTTGCCGTTCAAGAAAGTATTCTTGATGCTGATAGGCCTGCATCATCGCTTTGACAGATACAAACTGTACTTTTTCCCCGTTTTTCAACTCTGCTTCACAGAGCCACTCCATATATTGATTCAAAGGAAGTTGATAAACAGGGTCGTTAGCTTTTTGATTCAACAACAGTATCTTGCTGTTAAATGATGTCCCGGCAATACCTGTTCCGGCAAACAGTAACAGACTTAAAATAATTTTTCTCATTTAATCTCCTTACAAAAGATCTTTTTTCCTAAAGGCAATATATCCCAAATATGCCAAAATTGCTCCCATTATGATAGGATATATGATGGCATATACCATCAAGAGTGTTGCTCCCAGTGTATCAAGAAGATAATAGGCAACCGGTCCTATAACGGTTAGTTCGGGATCAAAAAGTGAAATTGCCCCGATACGGAATACTTCTATAGGGTTGAGCATGGCCAACACAATGATCAATCCGTCATTCATCCTGTTCTGAAGCATCAGTCCCATCAATGCAATATCAATGAATGCCAGCATTGCAATCCAGACCACAAAAGAACTTCCCAGTGCAATATCTGTTGACTTGACCAGAGTCGAAAGGAAAAATGCCAGTCCCAAAAAAACAAAACTCAAAGAGAAGAGAAGCGTGGAGTAAAGAAATACCATACGCCACGGCAGTTCACCTCCTTTAAAAAGACCGAAAACAACACCAAGCAAAAGAGCGAGAAAAACCGGCATAAAAACCGTCAGGAACCGTCCGAGCATTTTACCCCAATAATAGTCCTTTAACGCCACAGGAAAAGAGAGCATATATTCAAGGACATTACTTTCACGGTCTCCAGAGATCGATTTTACTGTTGTGATTAAAATGAAAATAGGCAAAATAATGATCGTTACCTGAATAAAAATCAGTAACATACGGCTCAGCCCGGTAAAGCCCATTACCACAGAATCTGAAACTCCAGTGATAAAAAAGAGTGCCATCAGACCACCAAACACAACAGAGTAGACATAGAACCATTTTGAGCGCAACGACTCTTTTATATCCAGGTATGCCACAAGAAAAATATTTTTCATCAGTAGTTCCTAACTTTATGTGTGTTCTTTTTTTCGATCTCTCTTATCTTCTCGGTTACACGTGGAAGATCATATGTTTTGGCTCCGTCCGGCAAGGTTTCATCACTGTATGCGGCAAAACCAAATGCCATAGGGGTGATCGCTCCTTCAGTATATTTTGCCTCTCTTGCATCCAGCCATAAACCACTCTTTGCATCAGTGACCCATATGATTGCCTGA
This sequence comes from Sulfurovum sp., assembly GCA_015663065.1. Classification (GTDB taxonomy): domain Bacteria; phylum Campylobacterota; class Campylobacteria; order Campylobacterales; family Sulfurovaceae; genus Sulfurovum. Next base: position 8,790 of record DQSX01000029.1, on the reverse strand, counting down.
TCTCTCCACGGGATGTTTGTCTCATCCATCCAGAGTACCGCGCAGCCGATATCATCAAATTTATAATCCCTGCCGCTTTCAGGCTCTATGATCTGAACAGCAAATTTGCGTTCACTGATAGCCATTTTACAGCGTTCGCACATATCCCGGTCCCAGTGCATTTTTACTGCTTCTCCTGTCGATTTTTTATCACAGCTAGGAAAAACCAGTAAAAAAAGAAGCCCTGTAAAAAAGAGAAATTTAAACTTTTTCATCTTCTACCACCTTTCCAAGATCCATATAGATTTTCCGATTAACCAACCCTTCGATCTCATCAAGTCTGTGTGTAATAAAAAGGGTGGAACATGACACATCAATCTCACCAAGAAGTTCATAGAACTTCTCTCGTCCTTTCGGATCAAGGTTGGCTGTCGGTTCATCAAAAATAAGCAGGTCGCTTTTTTTGGAAAGAGCGATCGCGATCAGAAGTTTTTGCTTCATTCCTCCGGAAAGTTTGAAGAAGGGTTTGGAAATATGTTTTTTAAGGTCCAGATCCATCCGGTTGGATTCTTCAAAGATTTTTGCTCTGGAGACTCCGGAACTGCGTTCCACATAAAGAAGCAGCTCTTCAAGACTCAGTTTGACAGGCGGTGGCAGCTGAGGAATAAAACTGATGTTCTTCAGCACATCCACTCTCTGCTTTACAGGGTCATACCCGTTGACACTAATCACTCCACTGTCAATATGATAAAACCCGAGTATCGCCCGTACTAGCGTAGTCTTTCCTGCACCATTAGGTCCCATCATCGCAATACGGTCCCCACGTTCTACAGTAAGATCAACATTGTCAAGCACTCTGCTTCCCATGAACACCTTGCTTACCTTTTGGACTTTAACCAGCATCAGATCAAATCCTTCAGTCTAAACTCATAATTGTAGGCATCGGTATGACACACATCAAAGCATCTGCCACACAGTGTACAGTCACCATTGACCACCAGTTGTGTTTCCACACCTTTCTCTTTTCTCTCTTTGTCATATTTTGGTTTAATGAACTCCAAGACATGGTCTTCAAAGCAAGCATTCAGACAGGCACCGCAGTGGTCACATCTGTTCATATCCCACTTGACTTTGGTCATACTTGCCCAGCCAAGCATATTGTAGGTTGTACCCACCGGACAGATATATTTACACCATGCCCTTCTGGAGTAGAATATTTCAATGGAAAGTACCACAAACACCCATACAAAAGCCAGACTCCATCCATATGTAATCGCACGGCTCAAATACCCGATAGGATTGATCACTTCAAAAACAAGATAGCCATCTATCGCTGCAGCTGCCAGAAAGATCCCCCAGAAAACAAAGCGTACATTCGGTGTGAATTTATGCTCCTTAATGATCTTTCTGCGCACAAGTATTTGATGAATACGCTCTCCTATCTCACTGAGTATCCCATACGGACATACCCATGCACAATATGCTTTACCGCCAATAAGAAAATAGAAAATGATCAGTGTCATCGTACCAATAATCACATTGGTATGGAAATGGTGCTCTGCTGCAAAGATCTCCAGCGCGGTAAACGGATCGACCAGGTGAAATCCAAACAGTCTTGATCCGTTCAGTGTACCTTCCAGCATCTGCAGATCAATATGGAAAGAGAGGAAAAAGAGCAGATTAATGATGATGATACTCAACCACCTCCATGCTCTGAGGGTAAGTCTGAGTTTTCCGTTTTTGGTTTTGTAATACAAGGTACTCAACAAAGGAGCATTGATCAACTCCTTGACGCTACCGTTATATCTATCCATTTGCTATCCTTTGCTTGGGGCTGGAACAGAAGTCGGAAACGACTTCTATGACACTTACTGCTGCTCTTTCAGTTTTGTTTCGAACGATCCAATCTCGTCAGAGAGCTCTTTCATCTGACTCTCTTCCATTTTACTGAGCAGACCATACATTACATAGTTCTTCCTTGCACCCGATTTGAAGTCCACCAAATCCTGATAAACTTTTTGTGCACTAAGACCTATGAGTTTCGGACCGATGATTCCTTCACCGTTTACCCCGTGACAGGAAGCACATTTTTGTTTATAGAGCGGGCTCACATTGAATGCTGCTACATTCCCTGCTTTCTCTTTCAGAGCCTGAAGTTTCTCATCCAGTTCTTTCTTTTTCTTTTCCTGCTCTTTTTCGATCTCTACCTGGCTCAAGCTTTCTACAGGTTCCACCTGTAAAACTGTCTGTGTATCAAGCTTCACCTTTACTTCTGTCTTGGCGATCATTTTTTTGATTTCTTCAAGCTTATTGACCTCTTTATCAGACTGATATACCAAAAACATTGCTCCAAGTGCCAGTACCGTTACAATAGCCGCTAATACATGTTTCATTTTCCTTGACTCCTCATCTCTCTGATTTCTCTGTTAAACCTTTCGATCTCTTTTGCAATAGCCTTGAGACGCTCTTCCTCTATACGATTGACCAGCTCTCTCATCAGCTCATTCTTCTTCCTGCCTGTTTTAAATGCAATGATCTGTTCATAGATAAATGTTGCATTCTTGTCCAGCAGAGCTGGCCCGATCACCCCGTTCGCATAATCATCATGGCAGGCGGAACACAAAAGACGGTAATCAGGACTCAACTGCTGTATCATCAGTGTAATCTGTACACTCTCGTATGGGGATTTGATATTTCTGTAAGCATCAAGCTCTGTTCTTACCTTGGATGTTTCAGAGTTGTATTCATTCCCTTTTTTCTCTTTATTGTAGGAGTAATAGAATTGCCCGCTGTTCTCTTTTGACTCCCCCTCTTTTTTCAGTGTTTTTACAACCCCCTCCGTTACAACGATATCTCCTGTGGTTTTTACTTCTGAAGCTGATTCACTTGGCTTTTCGCTACTGCATCCATTAAAACAGACCAGTGCTGTTGTCAATGAGATGATCCATACTGTATTACGCATTTTTACTTCCTTTGTTTTTTTCATACACTTCAGCATACGTTGCATACGGAAGAATTTGGAGCACTTTTGTCGGACAAACTTCCACACAGGCACCACATCCAACACACGCATCCCTGATCTCAGGGAAGAGTCCCCCGTTCTTTGAGACCATTCCAATAGCCTGTTCAGGGACAGGATATGGGCACATATCAGCACAGAGACTGCATATTTTCCCCTCCTCTGCACTCAATTTCTGCAAAAGCTCTTTTTGCAGCTTCACTTTTTCCTCGTCATTATCGTAAATGTTTACTTTTCGTGCCAGCCGCTCTGCATTTGTGATCACTTTCGTATGGTCATAGATACGGCCGATCATCTCCCTGGTGACTTTTTTGTTCTCCAATGCAATACAGGCACTTTCATTTACGATGATTGCCATACCCATATGTACTTTATCGATCACATTTGCTTCATGGTTAAGTGCACCGGTCGGACATGCCAACACGCAAGGAAAAGCTTCACAAAGATAACATCCCCTGGCCAGAGGATCAATATAAGCTGTTCCCACACCAGCTTTCCCATCTATATCTTCCAGCTTGATGGAATCATAAGGGCAGACCTGAAGACACTGCCCACACTTGATACACATAGAGAGATACTGATCTTCAGGTACAGCACCTGGAGGCCTTAACCTCCCTTTTTCCGGCTTGAAACCTTTTGCTGCCCAGATCCCTCCGGCTGCAGCAATCCCAAGCACACCAAGACCGGCTGCCTGTTTCATGAATGCGCGTCGTTTCAACTCCTCTTTCGAAGCTGGCTGTTGTACTTTCTCTTCCATTATACCTGCCCTTCGTACATTTTAGGATGTTCATCACTTAATAACAATACCGGCTCCGAAAAAGGTGCCAGCTTTGCCAAAAAGTTCAAAATAGAAATCACCGGTGAGCCGTAAAAAAACTTCACATTATGATTGAGAAGCCACACTTTGTCGGCATAGGCATAATAGTTATAGGCACTATCACCTATACCGTCACCATTCCTATCAAAGCCTTCGTAGTCATCCCAATAGTTCCCGTCAAAATAATTCTCTGTGACCTTGGTATTGTAAGAATCATTAACAATATTTTCAATATTTCCTTTAAAAACATTGTTCTCGAAGCGGTTATGCAAACTTAAAGAGTGAAAATGAATCCCTTCACTGTTGTAAATAATACGGTTTCCTTCTATCAGATTGGTCTCACCGGGTTCATATGGTGACCTGTCCACATATAATCCTCTTGCACAATAGATGATCGTGTTGTTCTTCAGGATAAAATTGCTGGCATCCTTCAGTCCAATACCCAGTCCTGTGGTTCCCAGAGAGTTTTGTATCAGGTTTCCTGTAGCTACCGTATCACGTGAATACATGAAGAATATCCCTACAGAGTTGTGTTTATAGACATTATCTCTTACAAAGTTCTTTCCTGTATACATAAAATGCAGTGAATACCTTCCATACTCACCCAGATTTTTTTCTATCAGGTTTCCATGCGAGTACCACACAACAAAGTCGCGTGACTTGTAAAGATGGTTTCCGCTCAGGTGGTTGTCGTTGCTGTACCACAACCGTACACCGTCACCCCGAATACCAAGGTCAAAAGGTTTAGACTCAATATAGTTGTTATTGATCTCTGAGCTTGTCACTTCTGCCATATCGATACCAAAAAGACAGTCAACGATCCGGTTATTCTCAACTATGCACTGTGTTACCTTCTTAAGGGCAATTCCGGCATCCACTTTGTCATGATTTTCCCCACTGTTTCGAATGGTAAGATTCCTTACAGTAACTCCGGAACTCAAAATGGTAATAACCGTACTTTTGCCATCACCTTCTATCACTGCTTTCTGATCTTTACCGTCTATGATCAGCGGTTTGTCAATTACAATATTCCCGCGGTAAATACCTGCAGGCAATTCCAGACGTGATCCCGGTTTTGCATTGTCAATAGCCTCCTGCAATACATTGCCTGCCGAGGACAAAGAACTTATTGCGATACTGAAAGCTATGATCTTTTGTATCATTTTATACTTCTTGTTTACTTTTCTGATATTTACGTTTTGCCGCCAATGCCAAAATACTCAGCACACTGATCGCAACCAAAAGCCAGAAACCAAGTGTCGGATAGGAATGCGTGATGAACTGCGCTACTTTCCCGTCCCCAAAAACCGTAGGAGTAAAAGGTTTAATCTTGAATGCACCCCAGTCATGCATATGGTGTCCAAACCAGTAGAGCCAATAAGAGTAGAACCCTATGAAAACCAACGGCAATACCACAGGGATCAGCATAAGAAGATTCAAGAGTCTATTGTTATAGATCATGAACATCGCCATGATCCATGCTACAAAGATCAGGGCATAAGGTGCCAACATACGAAGATACGGTGCTCCTCTCTCCATCGGGTCCATTCCGATATAATGATTGATCGTATTCATCTCATGTACATCCCCGCTGAATCCGTCAAAGTGGTAAAATACAGGGATCCCTTCGGGAAATGCATTTTTAGGATAGTTTGGTGCTTCAAGTGCCACATACCAGATCGGTGCTGTCACTACATTCAGCTCCATATCATCGGCGATCATTTTTCGCAGATTGTTCGCATCCTCTTTAGGAATGTTTGGAGAGACATATCGTCCACTCTGATAATAGTCCCAGACCTTTACCGTCATATCAGAGAGATGCTCTCCTTTCCCCTGTCGTCCCATCTCGACAACATTATGTGTAAATACAGCAGGAATGACGAACCAATATAGCAATATACCCAATGCCAACAGTGTAAACAGTCTTGACTTTGCCAAAGAACTCATAGATATCCTTTCTTTATAGATATATTTAAAAACTCAAACAAATCAAGTTTTTAAATATGCCTATATCCCTTATACAGTATATTCTACCCTATTCACTTTCGATAATACTTGATATCTATCAAATTAAATTATACTTTAAAACCATAAGCTTTATTTATAGAATAGTATATAAAGGGGGGATCCCCTTTATATTGCAGATGCTAGAAGAGATTCGCGTTTTCGTCGATCCACTTAAGATATTCAATAATATCTTTTGTCTGCTGCTCTGTCATTCCCTGGTTAGGCATTTTAAGATTGAAGTAGTTGATCATAGACTTAATATAGTCATTCTTATACATTTTTTCAGGATGCATAATCCACTCAGTTACCCATTGTTCCCCATTTTCATGTCTTTGGAGTACACCTGTCAAATCTGGACCGGAAGATACTTTTCCGATGACATGACATCCGTTACATCCACCTTCAAGATATGCGGCTTCACCTCGTTTTGCTGCTTCACTCATCGGCTTTGCCACTTTCTTGACCAGAAGATCTTTTGCTCTAATACCAACATCAGCTGTTTTAACCATATACTGCCAGATCATATTTTCAAAAAGAATCGCTTTTTCAAGATCTCCGGCTTTTAGTGCCGCATCAGACTTTTTCTTCTCTTCAGCGATCTTACCGTACTGATCCAATGCATCTACAACCAAAGCCTTGATAGTCGGATACTTCTCATAGTGGTTATCTTTAAGGAACTTCACAACACTTTGAATAACTTTATCAGTTGCATTATTTACAGCTACAGTCTGTTCATACTCTTTTTTGAGCTGTTCAGGACTCATTACTGCCATTTTGAGTTTTTTGGCTGCTGTATATTTCTTGTTCGGATCTTTTACCATAAGGTATCCCATCATCTCCAGGTGAAGTGCGGAACAGAACTCTGTACAGTAGTAAGGGAATACGCCCTCCATGTCTGCTTTGAATGTAGCGGCAACGGTTTTACCCGGTTCGAGTGAAGTGTGTATATTATAGTGGTCCACTGTAAATCCGTGTGTTTCATCCTCTGCTCTTTCAAGATTTGTCAAATAGAAAGTTACAATATCACCTTTATTTACCGTTACACGCTCCGGATTAATATGTGATCTCACCACAGTACCGTACACATAGACATGATTCCCTTTTCTTACGATTCTCTCCTGCCCTGCAAGTGTTTTACCCTCATGGACTTCACCGGTAAAGGCATTTGTCCCCATTTTATAGCGTACATGTGTATGCAGTTTACTTGCTCTTATCGCCACTGCCTGGTGCGGCTCCCCCAAAGGTACCGGCATATCATAAAGCAGTTGCATCTTCTTGCCTCGGATATCTATTAGCTGGTGGTTTTGCGGGTGCAATGGCCCTATCTCGTTAAATCTGTCAATTGCCAGTTTGTTCAGTGCAATGATGTAGTCTCCCTGAGGATCAGCTGACTTGCCCTCCATACTACAAAGGTGTCCGATATTATAGTTGACATTCTGTCTGTCTTCTACTTTACATGTTTTGTAATTCCATTTGACAACCTGGGAATCAACATAAAGAGAAGTATAAATTTCACCATCTTTCCAGTTCTTTCCAAACTGGTTGTGTAATGGTCCAAGACCAAGCTCAGCTTGACAATGCATAGTTTTCTTGAGATCTAAAATCGGAATACCGTATGGGTCTTTTCCTACATAATCTTTATTCTTGATTGCTTTCATAAGCTTGTCAAAATCGTAAACTGTTGCATGTGTGTCAAGTTTACCGCAGACAACAATACTTTTACCATCTGGTGATACATCTACACCGTGGGGTGATTTCGGCTCAGGGATCAGAAAGAGGGCATCATTTTTGATCGCGACATTCATAGGAATAACTCTATGTCCGTTAATGATCTTCACATTCTTGTCATCTTTTGCAAGTTCAGCCAGCTTCTTCCAGTTGTACATATGCAGAAAATCGGTATCGTTACGACTCATACCCGCTTCAAATGGCGGAAGCCCTTTTTCGATACCTCCGGTATACATTTCGGAGTTGAAAGAGTTGGTGAACCCCCAACCGTTACTTGCCGCCTTGCCTGAATCAGAAAGATCCTGCATATACGGAGGCATTTCAATCGTAAATGATTCCTCAGGAATGATCTTGCCTTTTTCATGATCGAACTTCCAAACTGTCACACCGCCTCGGTAGGTCTCTTTATACTCTTCGATGGGATGATAGTTGTTATCAAAAGGAGTTGCGTATTGACATGCTTCCAGAATATATTCGGAGTTCGGCGTAAAGAACGCTCCACCGTGGTCTGATTTAAAGACCGGGTTTACCACGATCTGCTTGGTAACGAAGTCTGTAAGATCTATTACTGCAAGTCTTGGATTTGCCTTGTCGTTAACGACCAGCCATTTCCCATCATATTTGCCATCTGTTTCTGAGAGACCCGGGTGATGTGTGTCACCCCATGTGATCTGCTTGCCTCTGATATTACCCTGTGCAAGAATTTTTTTGGTATCATCATCGTACCCCCATCCCTGCCACGGTTCCGGGGTAAAGACACCGATATATTTCAGGATCCTCATAGAGGGTACACCATAGACCATGATCTGTCCGGACTGTCCACCGGAACTGAATACAATATACTTGTCACGTCCACCACTAGGTGTATAGGTTTTTGCTGCTGCCAGCAGGTCAGCCTGTGTCAACCCTCTCTCTTTCATCACTTTATCCAGCTCTCCCGCACCAAAAAGTGTCGTTACACTCAGTGCAGAACCAAGAACAAGCGATGCGAATCTGCTTAATCTGTAGCTCATTTTTTCCTCCTTAAAATTTTAGTCAATAACACAAAGTACTATCGCCCATCTTTTCATTATATCTTAATCTTATTATAAATATAATTGATTTACATCAAGAATTTAACACTAATTTAACACTTCTCTGATAAATACAAACCAGTCAAATCAGATAGCGTCCTTAAATGTTCGCAATTTCCAAACTCCCTCTTATATCAGGCTGCACTTTGCAACAACTCTTCTCTTTT
>DQSX01000007.1 GCA_015663065.1 Sulfurovum sp. | reverse complement strand
ATTTGTGATGATGTTGCCTGTAAAGATTATGAAGTACACATTATTGACCTTCCGGGAGCCTATTCACTCACTGAATACACCATTGAGGAGAAAGTAACAAAAAGCTTTTTACAAAGTGATGAATATGACATCATTGTCAATGTAGTAGATGCTACCAACCTACAGAGAAACCTGCTTTTTACTACTCAACTGCTCGAAACAGGTAAAAAAGTAGTGGTGGCACTTAATATGTCTGACGAAGCAGACAGTGAAGGCATTGAGATAGACGAAAAACAGCTCTCTGCCATTTTGGGTGTACCCTGTATTAAAACTTCTGCAACGACGCAAGAAGGTATTGAAGCACTGAAAGATGCCATTGTTGAAGTATTTGAGAAAAAAGAGACCACAGCAAAAGTGGTTTACTCAGACCCCATAGAAGAAGAGATCGGACATATTGTTACATTTATGGAAGAGAAAAAGTACAAAAGTACCCTTCCCTACCGTCATCTTGCAGTAAAACTTTTACAGGAAGATGAAGATGTATATAAACAAATGCATGATGAACCTATCTGGATAGAGATACTGCCTATCGTAAGAGAGGGCTTACAACACCTTTACCTACATAACAATACAAAAGACTTGGATGCTATTTTTGCCGATGAGCATTTTGCTTTCGCAAAAGGTGCAAAGATGGAAGTAATGTCTTTGAAGTCAATGAAGGCCAAGAACCTCACACAAAAAATAGACAATCTTCTTATCAATAAAATATTGGGTATTCCTCTATTTTTATTCTTTATGTGGGGACTCTTTCAGCTTACTTTTGAACTGGGTTCTGTACCGATGGATTACATTGATGCAGCCTTTGGCTGGCTTGGAGACCAGGCTAAAGTCCTGCTGGGTGACGGAGAATTAGGTTCTCTCGTTGCAGACGGTATGATCGCCGGTGTGGGAGCAGTGATGATGTTCTTACCAAATATTATCATTCTTTTTCTTGGTATTGCACTGCTTGAAACTACAGGATACATGTCACGTGTTGCTTTTTTACTTGACGGTTTTTTCCATAAATTCGGACTTCACGGAAAAAGTTTCATTCCTCTGGTTACAGGATTTGGATGTTCCGTACCGGCATACATGGCAGCACGTACACTTAAAAATGAAAAAGACAGACTCATCACACTTTTCATCATAGGCTTTATGTCCTGTGGAGCCAGACTTCCTATTTATGTACTTTTTGCAGGTGCATTTTTCGCAGAATCACAGGCTGGTAATATTTTATTCATCATTTACATCTCTGGTGCCATTCTTGGTCTATTCATGGCAAAAGCACTTAAAACTTTTGTCTTTAAAGGTGAAGATGAGCCATTTGTTATGGAGATGCCAAAGTACCGTATGCCATCACTCAAACTCATTTGGCATACCGTGTATGGACAGGCAAAGTCTTATTTGAAAAAAGCAGGTACATTCATTTTGGCGGCTTCGGTACTGATCTGGTTTGCCTCTAACTACCCTAAAAATACAGAACTCGAAGCACAGTATCAGGTCAAGATAGAACAGGCAGTCAGTGAAGAAGCAAAAACAGCATTGTCCAACGATCTTTCACTGGCACTCCTTGAGCAGAGCTACTTGGGGAAAATAGGACATGCATCAGAAGCACTGTTTGCACCATTGGGCATGGACTGGCGTATGGCCGTTGCCCTGGAAACAGGTCTTGCTGCAAAAGAAGTGGTTGTTTCCACACTTGGTGTACTTTATGCACTGGGAGAGGATGTTGATGAAGGGAATGCAGGACTGATAGCACAGATCAAAGCAAATATTCCTTTTGCTTCAGCCATTGCTTTCATTGTGTTTGTGATGATCTATCTGCCTTGTCTGGCAGCATCCATGGTATTTGCAAAAGAAGCAGGCGGATGGAAATATCTGGTCTATCTCTTTTTCATGACCACTGCTTCTGCCTGGATATTGAGTTTTATAGCATACAGAGTGACATTAATGATAGTTGGAGGATAAGATATGAAACTAAGTGAATTAACCAAAGGGAACAAAGCAGAGATCATCAAGATCAATGCAGATAAAGCACTCAGAGACCGATTTAGCTCTTTTGGTGTTATGCGTGGAGAAGAACTTCTTGTCAAAGGTTGCTCTTTGGCGAAACAAACCATGGAGATAGAAGTGGGGTCTACGCTTATTGCAGTGAGAGCCGATGAAGCAGAGAAAATAGAAGTAGAAAGAATTAACACGTAAAGATAAAGCACTGCTTTGTCCTTACTATAATAATAAAAATATAAATATAAAATAGGAAGAAATAAAATGAATAATTTAACATTAAGCACAGCAGCATTAATGATAATGAGTATTAATATTTACGGTGAAAGTTTGAGTGACTCATTAGAAAGTGTACAAACGGTATTTGAAGGTTCTGCTGCAGAGGAAATTACACAACAACCCATTAAAGTACGAAGTGTAAGAAATATCTTGGGAGAATATGATCTTATGGAACATACCAAGGGTCAACTTAGAGCAGGATATATTACATTTTCAGAAGATGGTGCATCACGGACAAGTGCTTATGCACTTGGAGGTCATTATCACTTTAACACTAAAAGATGGAATGGATTAATGATCGGTGCAGAGGCATATACTGTGCTTAACCTTGGTATTAATCAAAATTTTCTCAATTTAAATGGTGATTTTTTTGATGAGAATGGAAAGAGTTTTATCCTTCTATCTCAAGCATACTTGGATGGAAAATGGGGCAATACTGAGATCAAACTGGGAAGACAAGTCCTAGATACACCACATGCAGACAGTGATGACATTAGAATGATACCAAACTATTTTGAAGCCTATACTATTACAAATACTGATATAGATGATCTAACCCTCACTGCAGGACTCATAAGAAAAATGGCCGGTTGGGAAAATGCTATAAATAGTGCTGACTTTGTTAATGTTGGTGAAACACTCGGAACTTCAAAAGAGTCAGATGGAATCTACTACGCATCTGCTTCTTATGAAGGGATCAAAGACCTTTCTCTGAGTCTTTGGTATTACAATTACAATGATATTGCCAATGTCATTTATGCAGAAGCCGGATATAGTTATGCTTTAGCAAAAGAGACAACGTTGACGTTTGGTTTGCAATATGACAGTAGCGAGGAGACAGGTGCTTCACTTCTAAGAAAACAGGATGCAAATACATATGGGTTAAGTATGGAGCTTGCTTCTGAATCTATGGGTGTACATATACTTGCAGCATACAACAAGGATACTGGTGAAACCGGTGCTATGGGCTTGAGTCTGGGTGGTGGACCTTTCTTCACCTCCATGGAAGACCAGACACTCGATGCCATAGGTACGGCAGGTAGTGCTTGGCTAATAGGTGCAGGATATCATTTTGAAACGATCGGAATCGATGGATTAAATGCTGGTATAGCCTACGGAAATTTTAAAGCAAAAAATAATTCACACTATGAATCCAAAGAGATTGATATTGTTATTGATTACTCTCTAAATGAAAAGTTTTCATTAACAGTGGCCTATGCTTCTGTACAATTTGATGCAGGGTTGGATAACAATGGTGATCCATTACAAGATTATGATCAATTTAGAGTCATTGCAAATTATAATTTCTAAAGATTATATTATATCAAGAGGTTAAATAATAATTTTTCTTATCTAAATTTAATCTTTATTCCTATATACTCTCATAATTCAAGAATACAATAGCTATCAAAACCTAAAAAAGGAGCATGATTCATGAGATCAAAAGTTATATTTGTTGTACTATTCATGCTCTCTTTTACTGTAATGCATGATACTGTTATGAATATGATACAAACAGATGAACCAACGAGTATCTCACATTATGTGAATACTAATGTACCAACACAAGAATGTGCAGACATACATAAAGTACATAGTATGTTCCATTTTGTAGGGCTTATGATGCCATATAAAAGTACTTTTGTTCAGTTTCAAAAAGAGAAAATGCTCTCTCAAGATCTCCTTCAATACGCCCTACCTTACAAAGAAACTTCTTACAAACCACCTATAGCCTAAACCTTTTTTATAAACATACAATAGAACCCTTGTTCTATATTTAATAATATAAAGGTCAATAATGAAAGCGCTATTATACACAATAGTGTTCTCTGTCATAGGGGCTGCAAATACGCAGCTGATGGTAGATAACACGATACCACTCCACACATATAACCACAAACTTTCTCTCAAATTGAAGAAGCAGAGAGAGTTACGACAGTTAACTAAGATCAAATATGAAGAAGCCCGAGAAATGGCTGCTTTATATTGCAAAGAAAATGTTATATCTCAAAAACTTAGGCATAAAGGTCAACTGCTTTTTTATCGAAGTTATACAAAAAATTGCGAAGTAGAGATCAATGCACTTGATGGTGCCATCATCTCTAAAGTTTTATCAAAATGACAACGCTATATTTAAAAAAAATTATATCTCTAAAGGAAACCCATATTATGAAACAACTTGTTTTATTTCTCTTATTGATGCAAGCAGGACATGCATCAACATACACACTTTCTAAAATATTAAAATCTGCTGGTCAGAATAGTGTTCTATCTAAAGCGTTACGACAAGAAAGTCTGGCACTGGAAGCCAAAAACAAAGCAAGTACAGCCTCTGATCCCCTGGAACTGTTTGGAGAAGGTAGCAAAGCTTATCCACATGGTGGAGGAAGTGGAAATGAATATGCTGTAGGTGTTTCAAAAAAATTCATTTTCGGTAATATTCAAGAACAGGAACAAAAAGCCACACGTCTTTCCAATCAAGCCTACCTTTTAGACGAAGAGAGAAATATCTTAAACTTTAAAAACGGATTGAAGAATATCTATCATCAGCATTGTTTGGATGGTCAGAACTATAGAAGCTTTAAACAGAGCTATCAGGAGTTTGTAAAACTCTATAATAAGAAACAAAAAGCCTATAAGTATCAAGAGATCTCAAAAACTGAATTGATGCAGCTGGAAATAGAAAAGAACAGTCTGTACGCCCAACTTCAAGAGATAAAAATGCAACAGGACATCTCAAAACAAAACCTCTTTATGTTGAGTAAGATACATTATACAGAGTCCACAAAACTCTCCTGTAAAGATATGTATCCCATAAGAACCCATGTTAAACTTGGCAAACCATTTCAACTTTCAAAAGAAGCCTATAATAAACGTATTCAAAGTACACATGAGGTTTTAGACAGATATTCCAACAGCATAGACTCTATTAGCCTTTCAGCACAATACACCGAAGAGTTGGATGTAGATAAATATACAGTGGGTCTCTCAATCCCTCTTAATTTTACTTCTACAAGATCAGAACAGGAACGTGCTGCAGCAATGTATCAGAACTCTGCTATTTCATTGAAACATGAACAAACAATGACAGAAAAGAAAAGTCTACTCTCACAACTGCGATCACAGCTAAGAAGTAATGCACTGATGGTTAAGACACTAAAGCGTAATTACCAAAAATACCGAAAGGATCTCTTACCTCTGATCAAAAAGAGTTATGATCTGGGTGAAACATCAGTCATCGAATATCTGCTTAACAGACAAAGATCATATCAACTCAGGCAAGAGATCTATGCTACAAAAAAAACGTATTACAATACACTATTTAAACTCTATACTATCAGTGAAAAAAAGGATAACTAATGACAAAACAACTACTACTATTGACACTATTTACTTTGAGTGTACTTCATGCAGAAAACATACAAATGACTCCGGAACAAGAAAAAATCTGGGAAATCAAAGTTGAAACACCCCAAAGCTCCAAAAGACTTCCTTTAGGTGAGTTCATTACTGAAGTAGTGACACCACCTTCACTCTTGCATATTATTTCACTGCCTTTCGAAGCCAATGTTAAAAAACTGAATGTGGCAAAGCATCAAAAAGTAACCAAAGGCTCTGTACTCGCTGAAGTAACGGGTACAGAATGGATAGCCATACAACAAAAAGCCATAGCGGATGCAATAGAATTCCGCCATCATACGCATTTAACGGAACGTAAAAATATGCTTTGCAAAGAAGAGATCATTCCTCAAAAAGAGTGTGTGGCTGCCAATGCAGAACTGGAAGCAGACAAGATCAAAGTGGCTGCATCCAAAGCCCTGCTCAAAAGTTATGGAGCAAGCGATGAAACGATAGCAACACTCTTCAAAGAGCTGAAACTCTCCCAGACAATGGAAATAAAAAGCTCTGTAGATGGTCATATTGTAGAACTTCATGCCATACCAGGGAAAAGTACAAGTCCTTCTGGTGCACTTTTTATTATTCAGCAGGAAGGTTCACTTTGGCTTGAGAGCAATATAGAAGCCAGTCTGACTGAAAACCTTTATGAAGGGCAGGAAATACAGATCACACTTTCAAATAAGACCTTTAAGACAAGTATACTACAGATCTCACCTGTAATTAACCCGGAAAACCAGACCAGACAAATACGTTTTTCTGTCCCCGCAGATATCAATATATTTTCAGGTCTTCGCAGCTCTGCAAACTTCACCATTTTAGGAGAAAGTCTTAAAGTACAAAAAACTTCTGTCATCAAAGAAGGCGGCACACAAATCGTATTTATAAAAACGAAAGAAGGATTTACTGCTGTACCGGTAAAAGTTCTTGCGGAAGACAATACACACTATTTTATAGAAGCATCAGACAGACTACGAAACAAAATAGCAGTTAATTCTATAGCGATACTGAAAAATATGTTAGGTGACAACGATGAATAAGATCATTGGTTTTGCACTAGCCCAAAGGCTTTTCTTCTCCTTGCTGGCACTAGTCATTCTTGCTTTTGGAATCAAAGCATATAATGAATTACCTGTTGATGCTTTTCCTGATATCTCTCCTACACAGGTAAAGATCATTATCAAATCGAGTGGCATGACACCTGCTGAGATAGAGTCCCGTATTGTTGTGCCTATAGAGATGAAAATGGTCGGTATCCCTTATGAGACTATGATGCGCTCTGTTTCCAAATATGGTCTCTGTGATATTACTATCGATTTTGAAGATGGTACAGATATTTACTGGGCGAGACAACAAGTAAGTGAAAGACTCGCAGACATCAGAGGAGAGCTCCCTGCCAATATGGAAGGGGGGCTTGCACCTATCTCTACCCCGTTAAGTGATATTTTAATGTTCTCGATCGAATCAAAGAGACTCTCTCTTGAAGAGAAACGAAGCTTACTTGATTGGATCATCTCCCCTAAAATTCGTTCAGTAAGCGGGGTTGCAGAAGTCAATGCCCTTGGCGGAAAAGTCAAAACATATGAAGTGGTACCCAACTTAAATAAAATGAGAACCTTGGGTATTACACTTGAACAGATCTTCCAGACACTTGAAAAGAATAATCAGAATGATGGTGCGGGACGTGTTTCCCAAGGAGTAGAAAGTATCTTGATCCGTAGTGTAGGACAGCTCCAAAACCTCTCTGATATCAAAACATTACCTGTGGGTAAAAGTGCAAATAAAGTCATTACTATTGGTGATGTTGCCAAAGTAAAATTTGGTTATCTTACCCGTGCAGGTTTTGTAAGTAAGAATGGAGAAGGTGAAGCAGTACAGGGACTGGTACTTGGACTCAAAGGTTCAAATACCGGCATCGTACTTGAAAAAGTCAAAGAAGAACTTAAAAAGCTAGAACCTATGCTGCCGGGTGATACAAAAATAGATATTTTTTATGACCGTTCAGACCTTGTAAACCTTGCGACAGATACGGTAAAAAATGCACTCTACGAAGCCATAGCCCTTATTATGGTGATTCTACTTGTAATGCTTGGAAATTTTGCCTCTGCTCTGAGTGTTGCGCTTATCTTGCCTTTTGCACTGCTTATGAGTTTCATAGCCATGCAATACTTTGGACTAACCGCAAACCTGATGAGTCTTGGTGGTCTTGCCATTGCCATTGGGATACTGGTGGATTCTGCCGTCGTTGTCGTTGAACATATCACCGCTGAACTGGGAAATCCTAAACATAAACGCCAAAACAAGCTGCACATCATCTATACAGCAACTGTAGAGATGGCACCATCCATCATCACAGGTGTACTGATCATTATCATTGTATTTATGCCGATTCTCACACTGGAAGGACTTGAAGGTAAACTCTTTAGACCTGTGGCACTCAGTATCATCTTTGCACTTTTTTCTTCATTGATCCTTGCTTTAACACTTATACCGGTCTTGAGTTCATTCATCTTGAGTAAAAGACCTGACAAAGAGTCTTGGCTAATCAAAGTACTGACTAAAGTCTATAGACCTGCGCTTCTTTTTTCTCTAAAACATATGAAGGGTACTATCTTAGCTGTGCTTGTACTCTTTGGCGGTTCTCTTTACCTGGCTGCAAAAACAGGAAAATCTTTTATGCCTACGATGGATGAGGGAAGTATTATTATTGGTGTGGAAATGCTACCGTCTATCTCTCTGGAAGAGAGTTTGGCACTCAACCTGAAACTACAGAAAAAACTGTTGGCTTCGGTACCTGAGATCAAAGACATCATCGCAAGAACAGGAAGTGATGAGCTGGGTCTTGACCCTATGGGTCTTAATGATACCGATACTTTTTTGGTACTTAAAGAGAAAGAAGAGTGGAGAGAGCCATCCAAAGCATTTGTCATTGATGAGATTCGAGAGGTACTGGATAAGTTCGTAGGTATAGAGTATGGATTTACGCAACCCATTGAGATGAGAGTATCTGAGATGCTGACAGGAGTGAGAGGTGATCTTGCTATTGATATTTTCGGAAGTGATAATGATCAACTTGAAAAGATCGCCGTAGAGATAAAAAGTATACTTGAATCCATCTCTGGCAGTAGTGATGTCTAT
This sequence comes from Sulfurovum sp., assembly GCA_015663065.1. Lineage (GTDB taxonomy): Bacteria > Campylobacterota > Campylobacteria > Campylobacterales > Sulfurovaceae > Sulfurovum. The sequence continues at coordinate 1,182 of DQSX01000007.1, read as the reverse complement.
AAAAAAGCCAATGAGGGTGTTGAATATTTTGAGCTTGCTTTTGACAAAAAAACGATGGCATATCATGGTATCAGCCAACAAGAGGTCAATGATTTTCTTAAAGTCATGGTTACAGGCGTACAGGCAGGTATCATTCAGGAAGGCATGCGTCGTATCAATTTAATGGTAAAGGGAGATGAAAACCTGCAAAATTCTTTGGATAAGATCAAAAAACTCTATTATCCGCTGGAACATGGAAAAGCGATACCATTAAGCAATTTTGTAAAATTTATTTCCAATGCAGGACCTGTACAAATAGAACATGAACAAGGATACAGAAAAACCATCGTACAAACCAATGTCGAAGGTCGGGACCTTGTAAGTTTTGTGGAAGAAGCCAAGATCAAAATCGAAAATGAAGTAAAATTACCTGCAGGCTATTATCTCACCTATGGAGGAGAGTTTGAAAATCAGCAAAGAGCAGCAGCACGATTGGCTATCATCGTACCGTTGGCACTCTTTTTAGTCTTTATACTTCTCTTTGTCTCTTTTGGTTCTTTGACACAGGCGACCATCGTACTTATCAATGTGCCACTGGCACTCATTGGAGGATTTATAGGACTCTACCTGAGCGGAGAATATATGTCAGTACCGGCATCTGTAGGCTTTATCGCCCTGCTTGGTATCGCGGTACTGAACGGTGTTGTACTGGTGAACTATTTCAATTATCTTATAAAGAATGGGTCTGAACTTAAAGATGCGGTAATAGAGGGTTCCATTAAAAGACTCAGACCCGTATTAATGACGGCAACCATTGCCGCCTTTGGTCTGCTTCCTCTGCTCTTTGCTACCGGACCAGGTTCAGAGATACAAAGACCTCTGGCTATCGTTGTAATCAATGGTCTTATAAGTTCAACACTGCTTACTTTGATCATGCTCCCGATACTTTATCTGAAGTTTTCAAAGGGGTCTTCTAACGAAGAAGCAAAGGGAAAAAGTTCCCAATAGCAGACAGGTTCATAAAATTTGTATGTATTATTTTCTAGAAAAGAAGAGAGATAAAGATCTCTCTTGGGAGGATGAATATTAGTAAAGTCTATCTAAAACTTTTTGGACTCTACTCTTAGCTCTATGTAGGAAGAGAGAACTTTTTCCGGAAAGCCTACCCTCTTCTGACATTGGAACAGACATAAAGTCTTTGAT
>DQSX01000147.1 GCA_015663065.1 Sulfurovum sp. | reverse complement strand
GCCTGGCAAGTCACGTGAGAGGTCTATACCCGAAGGTTTTGCCACACCAAATTTGAGTAAACCTTCTCTGAACTCCTGACCGGTCAACATCCAGGAGATCAGTGAGGTTCCCACGTTGGAAGAGTGTACAACAATGTCTGTGACTGTCAGTGAGTCAAACTTGTCATCATCGGAGATCTTATGTCTTTTACCTATTTTTAAATATCCACCAAAAGTATCGAACCATTTATCCGGAGTAACCAGACCTTTATCCATGGCAATGGAGATAGAGAGTGGTTTCAGGACCGAACCGGCTTCGTAAGGGTATTCGGAAAACTTGGGATTGAGTGCAGGAATGTCTTTTTGGACAATATGTGAAGGGTCGTAGCGTTCTGAACTGGCCATGCTTAGTACTTTTCCCGTGTTACTCTCCATCACGCCTACAATGATCTCGTCTGCATCGAGGTTTGTCTTCATGGAATCCAGCATCATTTCAATCCTTCTTTGCAAGGCCAGAGGGATGTTTAAATGAAGATCAAGCCCGTCTACACGTTCTTTTTCAATGCTGTTCTTGTCATGGATGATCCTGGAGGAGACATCTCTTTTTCCTTTAAAAGAACCATCTTTTTTGGAGCTGATGTACTTTTCATAGTTTCGTTCAAGCCCTTTTTTCCCTCTGGGACGGATGTAATTGTTCTCTTCTTTTTTACCGACATAGCCCAAAACGGGAGAGAGTACATCGTGCAGAGGAAAACGTCTGCTTTCACCATTTTCTATAATGTCCAGACCATAGACCACTTCTATACCGGAACGTGTTTTGATAGAACGGAAAACATCCAATTTTCTCAGTTTGTAGGCCAAAGATCTTAACTGCATGGCATGTCTACCGTCGATCGTTCGGGAGAGTACAATATTCCCCTGTATCTCTTTGCCTTTTTTGTTTTTAAATTTTTGACGTATCTTCTCTGTCGGTATGCCCGAATAGATACTGAAGAGTTTAATGAAGACTTCTTTTTTCTCCGGCACGATACTCGCACCGCGTATAACTGCCTGATAGGTTTTTTGGGAAGCAGAGAGTGTATAGTCATCTGCAGAAATAATATCGCCCCGATAAGATCTGTCATGAAGGGTTGAATTGTGACTTGGAATCCGCCGCTCGGAGGTAATGGTTTTTAAAACAGAGAGCAGAAAAACAAGGATGATAATACTCAGTAGTATAAAAAGACCGCTGATCTTATATTTTCGCTGATGCATTGCTTTATTTGATTTTTCTTTTGCCATTTTTCCTGTTTTTCCCTCTCTCTTGAGCGTAATTTTATCAAAATTATCTATTAGTTCTGATAAAATACTAATTAATATGGATTAGACTTAAATGTAAAGAGAAAATGAAATGATTGATAAGCCACTACTAGCAGCAGTAATGACACTTTTGACACTCTCATTGGTGATGGATTATTCTCTTTCTGTCTATACGGTCTCACATTTCGGCTATGCGGATTTTCATTTTTTCATCAGACAGAGTGCAGCCATATTTTTGGGATTTGTCGCCATGATCATACTCAGTAAGATGGATCCCGACAAGTGGCTGAGCAGGGTTGGTTTGGCTCTGTTTTTTCTTTTTGCTCTGCTGATGGTTGTGATGCAGTTCCTGCCTTCGTCTATTGTCAATGAGGTAGGCGGTGCAAAAAGATGGATACAGGTAGGTCCACTGTCTATTGCACCTGTGGAGTTTTTTAAAGTTGGGTTTGTCTTCTTTCTTGCATGGAGTTTTTCACGCAAACTGGTCAACAAAGAGAACATGGGATACCTTGAAGAGTTAAAAATATTTGCTCCATATATCATTGTTTTTCTCTTTGCTGTTGTGGTCATTGCTATTTTCCAAAAAGACCTTGGGCAGGTGGTAGTACTTGGGGTGACCCTTATGGTATTGATCTTGCTTGTGGGCTCTTCGTTTAAGTTCTTTTTGACACTTCTTGTGAGTGCGATGGCAGCGATGGCATCACTTATCTTTATGGCACCGCACCGTATTGCACGTATTAAAAGCTGGTGGAGTACCATACAAAACGATATCCTTGCACTGATGCCAAACAGTGACGTGGCCAAAACGCTGCAGGTAGCGACCACGGCAAAAGAGCCTTACCAGATCTCCAATTCACTCAATGCCATTCATAATGGCGGATTTTTTGGGGAAGGTTTGGGAAATGGTCAATTTAAACTTGGCTACTTGTCTGAAGTACACACAGACTTTGTCCTGGCAGGTATCACGGAAGAGTTGGGGTATGCGGGGCTTGTTTTTGTAACTCTTACCATACTCTTTATCATTTTCCGTATTTTTAAGATCGCTTCCAAGGTAGAGTCGACGACGTACTATCTTTTCAGTATCGGTATCGGGCTTATTATTGCCTTCTCTTTTGTGCTGAACTCATACGGTATTGCCGGTATTACGCCTATCAAAGGGATCGCTGTACCGTTTTTAAGTTATGGTGGGTCACACATTCTAGCAGCCTGTATTGCCATCGGTATGATATTGATGATCTCAAAGAAAGTGCCAAGAGATATACATGGTAATATATTGTAAAGTGTCCATATAGGATTTTCTCAAGACAGGATAGATATTTTTCATTATAGAACCAATGATAAAAAAGAGATCGATTTCATTGTGAGCAGAGGGGATGAAATGTTGGCCATAGAAGTGAAACCTTCCTATAGTGTTGGAAAAGATGATTTTAAACATATTTTGAGTTAAAAATGAAAGGAATGATAAAATGAGTATAGTAATGACAGGTGGAGGCACAGGTGGACACCTTGCCATCATCAAAGCGGTAAAAGAGCAGTTAAAAGATGAGGAGCTCATCTATATAGGTTCAACCAAAGGGCAGGACAAGCAGTGGTTTGAAAATGATGATGATTTCAAAGAGAAATACTTTTTCGATACACGCGGTGTGGTCAACCAGAAAGGTTTAGGCAAACTTAAATCACTCTGGATGATGGTTCAGGCAGCACGACAGGCACGAAAACTGCTTAAAAAACACAATGCAAAAGTGGTCTTTTCTGTGGGTGGGTTTTCTTCTGCTGCCACAGCATTTGCAGCCAAAAGTCTGGGCATACCTCTGGTTATTCATGAACAAAATGCTGCACTGGGTTCGCTCAACAAACTCATGAAACCCTACGCCAAAGCATTCATCTCTTCCTATTTGGATGAAAGTCCCATTCATGCCTACCCCATAAAAGAGATATTTTTTGACAATGCACATGTCAGGTCTGAAGTCAAAACCATTATGTTTCTAGGAGGTTCTCAGGGCGCAAAAGCCATTAATGAACTGGCACTCTCCTTAGCTCCTGAATTGAAAAAAAGAGGTATAAAGATCATTCATCAGGCAGGTGCCAATAATATTGATGAAGTAGAAAAAGCCTACAGAGATCTTGGTATTGAAGCAGAAGTATTTGGTTTTACAACAAAGCTTGCAGACTATATGAATGAAGCAGATTTTGCCATAGCAAGATCGGGTGCCTCTACACTCTGGGAACTTTCTGCCACAGCGCTGCCTACGCTGTACATCCCTTACCCCTACGCAGCATCAGACCACCAGTTTTACAATGCACAGTTTTTGGTAGAGAAAGAGCTTGCCTGGCTTATGCGGGAAGATGCCATAGAAGTAGATAAAGTATTGGCTATGTTAGATGAGAATATGCAAACTAAAAGTCAAGGTCTTATGGATATCGTTGAAAAAGACGGAAGTTACAAAATTGCACAATATATTAAAAGTATTTGAATATCTTATGAAAATTATTTGTAAAACTTATTGAAAATTATGCTATAATATATTATACGGAGGATAAAATATGAAAAAAACAGTAACAGCTATGATGATCATGAGTCTTCTTTCTATTTCTGCTTATGGATACAGTAAAGAAGAAAGAGTAAAAGATATGCAAGCGATGGAAACTGCTATGGCAAAGATCCAAAAAGGTATACTTTATAACGATCAAAAGATGGTAGTTGAAGGTGTAGATAATCTTAAAAAAGCTTCTGCAAATGTCGAGGTTGCTCCTGAAGGTTTTATGGATTACAGTGCAGTGTACGCTAAACAGCAGTCAAAGAACATTTTGAAATATGCTGACAAAATCAAAAGCAGTATAGAAGAAAACCGTAAACACTCTGCGAATTCAAACTATACTGAAGTACTGGGTGAGTGTATCTCCTGTCATAATAAAATTAGAAAGTGGAAATAAAGCATTTTCACAAACTTGACACAATTTTAAGATATACTTCAGATATGAAAATATTTAGGAGAATGATATGAAAAAGAAAATAGCAGGTTTATTGGTTGCCGGTGTTGCGGTGTTTGCTTTGAGTGGTTGTGGAGGTGGGGGTGGAGATGATGGTTATATCCCACCCCCACCCGCTTAT
>DQSX01000103.1 GCA_015663065.1 Sulfurovum sp. | reverse complement strand
GAAAAAATTGGTATGAGCAGAACTGTTGATGTACCAGCTGTTCCAGTTACTCTTCTTAAAGTCATTGAAACGAAAGTTTGTGAAGTGAAAGAAGATGGTAAAGCAGTTGTTGCATATAACTCAAGCAAAAAACTTAACAAGAGCATCGAAGGTCAGCAGACTAAATACGGTGTCTCTAAAGAGTTTAACAAATTTATGACGATTGAAGTTGCAGAAGGTACAGAAACTGGCGATCTTAGCACAGCTGCTTTGTCTGAGACTACATTGGTAAAAACATCTCTTAATACCAAGGGTAGAGGTTTTTCCGGTGGTATGAAACGTCACAACTTTGGTGGTGGACCTGGTTCGCACGGACACAGATTTGGTAGAAGAATCGGTTCTATCGGTAACGCCGAGTGGCCTGGTCGTGTAATGCCTGGTAAAAAAATGCCTGGTCAGTACGGTAACACACAAGTGACTGTTAAAAATGATGTATTGTCATTCGATGCTGAAAACGGTATCTTAGTATTAAAAGGTTCAATCCCAGGAGCAAATGGTTCTCGTGGATTGGTAAGGATAGTTAAATAATGAAAACAACTCTAATTAAAACAACAGACCTTCCAGCAGCATTCTTGGAAGTTCACCCGCACAACCTTTACCTCTATTGTAAAGCGTATGCAGCTGGACTAAGAGCAAATACTGCTCAAACTAAGAACAGATCTGCAGTGAGCGGTGGTGGTAAGAAGCCATGGGCTCAAAAAGGTGGAGGACGTGCAAGAGCAGGTTCTACAAGATCTCCAATATTTGTTGGCGGTGGTGTAGCATTCGGACCGAGCACAAACAAAAACTATGATCAAAAAGTAAACAAAAAGCAAAAGAAACTTGCGCTTTATCACGCACTAGCAGAGCTTGCAGCGAACGAAAGACTTTTCGTTGTTGACAACATTACTGTAGAGTCAGGTAAAACAAAAGATGCTTTGGCATTTGTAAACGGTCTTGAGCAAAGAGATGTACTTGTGGTAAAAGAGATGATCGATGATAAGACTTTCTTAGCATTCAGAAATCTTCAAAACGCATACCTTATTGAATCAAATGAGCTTAATGCTTATCTTGCTGCTGCGTATCACTCAATCGTGATCGAAAAAGCAATATTTGATAAATTGACTAAAGAGGCTTAAGATGGCAGATATTACAGATATTAAAGCAATTATGTATACAGAGAAGAGTTTATCTCTTCAAGAAGAGGGTGTCATCGTAGTTCAAACTACACCAAGAATGACTAAAAATGGTCTTAAAGAAGTTTTCAAAGAGTTCTTCGGGATCAATCCGCTTAGAGTGAACTCAATGAGAGTAAACGGTAAAGTGAAGAGATTTAAAGGTATTGAAGGAAAAAGACCAGACTTGAAAAAGTTCTATGTCAAGCTTCCTGAAGATGCAAAAATCGAAAGCTTAGCGGTATAAGGAGTAGAAAATGGCAATGAAATCATACAGACCGATAACTCCGGCACGTCGTTGGATGACAAACTTAGACAGTAGTGATATTACGTCTAAACCAACAGTAAGAGCACTACTTAAGAATCTTCCAAGATCTGCAGGTAGAAACTCAAATGGTAGAATCACTTCTCGTCACAGAGAAGCTGGTGCTAAAAAGCTTTACAGAATCATCGACTTTAAAAGAAATAAATTTAACGTTGAAGGTACTGTTGCAACAATCGAGTATGACCCGTACAGAAACTGTAGAATCTGTCTTGTCAAGTATGTAGATGGTGACAGAAGATACATCCTTCAGCCAAAAGGTTTAGAAGTAGGTACTAAAATTATGTCAGCAGAATCAGGACTTGATATCAAGACCGGTAACACAATGAAACTAAAAGCTATCCCGGTTGGTACATTGGTACACAACATTGAGATGAGCCCGGGACACGGTGGCCAAATGGCACGTTCAGCCGGTACATATGCTCAGATCATGGGTAGAGACGGTAAATATGTTTCACTTAGACTTCCTTCTGGTGAGATGAGATACATCCTTGGTGAGTGTCTTGCAACTATCGGTACTATCGGGAACGAAGAGATCGCGAACGAAGTAGTTGGTAAAGCAGGTAGAAGCAGACACAGAGGTATTAGACCTCAGACACGTGGTTCTGCTATGAACCCTATTGATCACCCACACGGTGGTGGTGAAGGTAAAACGAACTCGGGTAGACATCCGGTATCTCCATGGGGTACTCCGGCTAAAGGTTACAAGACTCGTAAGAAACAAGCTAGTGATAAGTTGATTATCTCTAGAAAGAAAAAGAAATAAGGGGCTGAGATATGGCAAGATCGACAAAAAAAGGTCCATTTATCGATGGTCACCTAATGAAAAAAGTATTGGCAGCGAAAGAAGCTGGTGATAAAAAAGCAATTAAAACCTGGTCAAGAAGATCTGTGATCTTCCCTGAGTTCATCGGTTTAACGATCAATGTTCACAATGGTAGACAGTTTGTACCAGTATTCATCACTGAGAACCACGTAGGTTATAAACTAGGTGAATTCGCACCAACTAGAACATTTAAGGGCCACAAAGGTTCTGTTCAGAAGAAGGTAGGTTAATATGAGTAGAGCATTATTGAAATTTGTAAGAGTATCTCCTACAAAGGCAAGACTGATTGCTAGAGAAGTACAGGGAATGAATGCAGAGTTGGCTTTGGCTTCACTTGAATTCATGCCTAACAAAGCAGCAGGGATCATCTCTAAAGTGATTGCATCAGCAGTAGCTAACGGTGACTTTGAACCTGAAGAAGTAACGATTACTTCTTGTAGAGTGGACAAAGCAGCGGTAATGAAGAGATGGAGACCAAGAGCTAGAGGTACAGCATCTAGAATTCTTAAACCAACAGCACACATTCTTGTAGAAGTTGGCGTTGCAGAAAAAACTGAGAAGGAAGCGTAATGGGTCAAAAAGTAAATCCTATAGGTCTTAGACTTGGAATTAACAGAAACTGGGAATCAAGATGGTTCCCGGCAAAAGGAAGAACTGCTGACTTTATCGCTGAAGATTACAAGATCAGAAAATTCCTTAAAAAAGAACTTTTCTATGCAGGTGTTTCTAACATCATCATTGAAAGAACTGTGAAGAAATTAAGAATCAACATCGTGACTGCACGTCCTGGTATCATCATCGGGAAAAAAGGTGCGGATATTGAGAAATTGAAAGCAACACTTATCAAAATGCTTGGTAAGGATGTAGCGATCAACATTAAAGAAGAGAAACGTCCTCAGGCTTCAGGTCAACTGGCTGCTGAGAATGTTGCTACTCAACTTGAGAGAAGAACAGCATTTAGACGTGCTATGAAGAAAGTAATCCAGGGTGCACTTAAATCAGGTGCAAAAGGGATTAAAGTTTCTGTATCTGGTAGACTTGGTGGGGCTGAAATGGCTAGAACTGAGTGGTACTTAGAGGGTAGAGTTCCTCTTCATACACTAAGAGCAAAGATCGATTACGGTTTTGCAGAAGCACACACAACTTATGGAATCATTGGAATCAAAGTTTGGATCTTCAAAGGTGAAGTTCTTGCTAAAGGTATCCAGGCTGAGCCAAAAGAAGAAAAAAGAGAAGGTCGCAGACCACGTCAAAAGAGAGGTGAATAACCATGTTAATGCCTAAAAGAACCAAATGGAGAAAGCAGATGAAAGGCCGTAATCGCGGTAAATCTTTCAGAGGCAACAAAATTGAGTTCGGTGATATCGCGATCAAAGCTGTAGAAGCTGGAAGAATTGATTCTCGCCAGATCGAAGCTGCGCGTATTACTATGACAAGAAAGATCAACAGAGCGGGAAAAACCTGGATCAGAGTTTTTCCTGATAAGCCATTGACTGCCAAGCCACTTGAAACAAGAATGGGTAAAGGTAAAGGTGCTGTTGACAGATGGGTTATGAATATTAAGCCAGGAAGAATCATCTTCGAAATGGCTGGTGTTGAAGAGACGCTTGCCAGAGAAGCCTTGACACTCGCAATTCATAAAATGCCATTTAAGTGTAAAATCATCGCTTTAAAGGATACAAATGAACTATATTGATTTGAAAGATAAAAGTGAAGCAGATTTGACTGCAATGCTTAAAGAGAAGAAACTTGAACTGTTTACGTTAAATGCAAAGATGAAAACTATGCAGTTGACAAACACTTCTGAGTTAAGAGTAGCGAAGAAAGATATCGCAAGAATCCAGACAGCAATTACTGCTGCTAGATCGAAGTAAGGGGTCAGATATGCCAAAAAGACAAATAACTGGTACTGTGATTAAAAAGGCCGGAGACAAAACTGCAACTGTTTTAGTTGAAAGAAGAGTACTCCATCCAAGATACCACAAGACTGTAAAAAGATTTAAGAAATATCTTATTCACGATGAGAAGAATGACATTAATGTTGG
>DQSX01000238.1 GCA_015663065.1 Sulfurovum sp. | reverse complement strand
GTTGGTCTCTATAAACACACCAGGGTTTTTAATGGAGTTGTCAACGTGACTCTCTGCTGCAAAATGAATGACACCTTGGATGTCATACTCCGTAATCAAGTTTGGAATGACGAAGCTTTGGTAATATTTCTAAAATAGCTTTTGCTAAATCTCTCGTATAAGTGGGTGTTCCTACTTGATCAAATATAACACCTAGTTCATCGCGTTCTTTTCCAAGTCTCAGCATCGTTTTGACAAAATTATTCCCAAAAATGCTATAAACCCATCACCAAGCAGCTCCTCAAAGCGGGGAAGATCCTGCGGTGTAGAAATGATGAGGACTTCAGTGATGCCGGAGAGCATAAGTACCGAAAGCAGATAATAGATCATAGGTTTGTCATATATCGGTGTTAGCTGTTTACTGACTCCTCGTGTTATAGGGTACAAACGTGTACCTAACCCTCCTGCTAATATAATACCCTTCATTGACAATTCCCCCTCTTATTCTAACTATTACTATATTGTTGTTTTAGTTCATTTTTAACATTCGCTAATTTTATTAACAGTTTTCTGGAAATCTTTCTATTATATCTATCTTGTTATTAATATTTTCTATATACCACTCAATAGCCATCTCAAACACGAGGTGTTGAAAATACATCCTCTTCTATAAGAGAAACTGCAAACCATTTGCAACTAAGTAGTTATTTTCTACTACATACACCCTTCACGTTTCTGCCGTTTGATCATGGCGTCCAGGAAGAGGTAGAGAATGATCGTGTTGAGTATGAAAAGTACCAGCAGGTAGCCCTCGTCCATGTTTTTGTCGAGTTGCAATCCGGTCAGTGAGTAGGCTGCCTGCAGGGTTGCCAGAAACAAGACTGTTTTTTTGGTATTTTCTGCGAAAAAGTGTCTCAATATATGATGCAGGTGGCAGCGGTCTGCATCGAACATAGATCTTCCTTTTCTCTTTCGTCTCACCATGACAATAAGTGTATCTAACACAGGAAGCGCCGCAATGAAAAAGATGCTTATCGTAGGAAGATAGGGCAAAGACTTAATCGCAAGCAAAGAGATAACAAAACCCAAAGTGAGTGAACCGCTGTCTCCCATGAAGATCGTTGCGGGGTTCCAGTTGAAAAGTAAAAAAGCTAGCAGTGTTGCGATGAAGGTACCGGAGAGCAAAAGTATGAGCTGGTCGTCATTTTGGTAGCCGACAATAAAGAATGTACCTAAAATAACAATACTTATGGATGCTGCAAGACCGTCCAAACCATCAATAAGGTTGAGCGCATTGGTAAAGCCGACTACAGCAAAGACTGTAAAAGGCAAAGCAAACCAGCCCAAAGAGAGTTCAGCACCAAAAAAGATGCCCAGTTCTGAAATAATGATATCGTCAAAAGAGAGAAACAGCGTTGCAAGAATGATAACAAAGAACTTGATGTTTGGCGACGTGTCATGATGGTCATCCAATACACCAATGATGAATACAAGGAAGGTAGCCAGGAGTGTCCAAATGTATTCTATGGCGATCTCATAGTGAAAAAGAGGGAAGACCAGCATCGCTGCAGAAATGAAACCAATACCGGCACCGGAGGGAATAATACTGCAATGGGCACTGCGCTCATTGGGTATGTCCATAAGTCCGAGCTTTGGTGCATAGTGCTTCACTGCCCAGACAAAAACTATAGAGAGTAAAAACACCATACCGAAGTAAATATACATCTAGATGATCCCTGCCTTAATTGTTCTTAGCAGTATACCATACTGAACTAAGGATATTGCAACATTGTCAAATAGTTCTATAAATTTTTTGTATAGTTTTTATTTTACTTACTTAATTATTTAATCATAAATTTTATAGAACTATTCAATAAAATTTAACTATAAATAATGTAAAATTGTTTTATAACAACATATGAGGAGAATAAATATGGATAATAAAACACTTAAAGAAGGTATAGAGATCATAGATTCCCATTTTAAGAATGAAGGTTTGTCTCGTAGAGATGCCATGAAAATGTTTGGTACAGGTGGAGCGGCGATGCTTATGGCAAGTTCTACAACAGAAGTGCAGGCAGGTTCATCTGATGCCAAAGGTAAGATCCTTATTATTGGTGGTGGACTTGCGGGTATGTCTACAGCTGCAAGATTTACAAACTCATTGAGCAATCCGGACATTACTATTATCGAGCCGGGAGATATTGCCACATCATATCAGCCTGGACAAACACTCGTAGGTGCAGGTATTTGGGATAAATCAGAAGTTGTTTACAATACAAATGATTTTGTTCCTGATGGCGTCACGATTATAAAAGACAAAGCTGTTGAATTTGACCCGGACAACAATACTGTTAAAACAGCAGGCGGGAAAACAGTCAAATATGACTTTATGGTCATTGCTGCAGGTGTGGTACTTGACTATAGCAAGATCCAGGGTTTAGGCGTTGAAAAATCTATTACTTCTCTTGGAGACCATACAGCAGTCGATCATGTACTGGGTAAAAACGGTATCACATCCATCTATTATCAGCAGGGTTCTGCAGATACATGGACAGAGATGCAAAAATTCATTGCTGAAGCAAAAAGCGGTAAAAAAGTCAAAGGTGTATTTACACACCCTAACACACCTATTAAGTGTGGTGGTGCGCCTAAAAAGATCATGTATCTGACAGATGCAAGACTTAGAGAAGCAGGTGCAAGGGACAATGCTGAACTTACTTTTTACCCTAACGGTGGTAAAATGTTCGGTATTAAAGATTACCACGAAGCGATCGTTAAACAGTTTGAAGCAAGAGATATGAAGTGGAACTATAAACACAATCTTACTGCTGTTGACCCTGTAAAGAAAATTGCAACTTTTGACAAACACTGGGAAGAGAAAGGTGAGTTCGATAAAGATCTCGAAGAGTATGAAATGATCAAAAAACATGAAAATGTTGAAGTACCTTATGATTTCTTACACATCACACCGCCAATGGCAGCTGCACCTGAGATAGCAAACTCTCCGGTAGGTTCTAGTAAAGGCTGGGTACCGGTAAACAAAGAGACTCTTCAGCACGTAAAATTCCCTAATGTATTTGCACTGGGTGACATTGCTGCTGTACCTATGGGTAAGACAGGTGGTTCAGGTAGAAAACAGTACAAAGTAGTTGTTGAAAACCTGATCTCTGTGATGGAAGGCAAAGAGCTTACGGCTAAATATGACGGATATACAGTCTGTCCACTTATTACCAGTATCGGTACGGTAATGCTTGCTGAGTTTAACTGGGCATCTAAAAAGCCTGGTTCAGGTAAAAATGCAGCAATGCTTTCTTTCCTGGATCCGACAGAAGAGAGATGGATCTGGTGGCTTCTTAAGGTCTATGCACTTAAGCCTATGACCCAATACGGTATGCTGGCCGGTAGAGCCTAAGTTATATGATCTTTGGGCGATAGGTTCAGTCACTTAGTGACCTAAGTTCCTTCGCCTAAGCGCCCAAATGTCACACAAATTACACTTCTTTTACTACTTCTAAATTCTTTTTGCTATCATTACATCAATAATTTATTTCAAGGAACACTGTAATGAAAAAAGAGTTAATGATATTTTTGGGAATTTTTCTATTTTTAGCTATCGGTATGCACTTTAAAGAGTGGATCTCTCACCCTATTGAGCATATTATGGCACTCCCTGATGCCGGAGCTTATGGGCTGGGGCCATTCCATCCGCTGATCATCACATTTGTCCTCTATGCTTTTATTGGACTGATAAGAGGTATTGCAAAACTATTTTCTAAATAACAGCACCCTCAGCCAGGCATTCAGCATGATAAAAAATAATACTAAATGCCCTTTCATTATTAATCTAAATACTATAACATACTTCTATAATAAAAATAAAAAGGACCTATATGTCAAATATCATTTCACATAGTAAAAATCTTGTAAATATTCTTCACGGTGAGCCTCAAAGTGCCATGAGCAGAAGAGATGCCCTCAAATTCATTGGACTGACAGGTGGTGCGGCCATGATGATGGGTGCACCAGTTGCTGCTGAAGCCGGACCGAGTTCAGATAAAAATGCAAAAGTCCTGGTTGTCGGTGGTGGTGCCGGCGGTATTATGGCTACAGCCAGACTGCACTCTGCCCTCCCCAATGCAGAGATCACCATTATTGCACCAAATGAGATACACCTTTACCAGCCCGGACAGGTATTTGTAGCTGCGGGTCTTTACGTACATGATGATCTTGTGAACCACAACAAAGACCTTATTCCTTCAGGCGTTACGTGGATCAAAGACGAAGTAAAAACTTTTGACCCTGACAACAATAAGGTCACGACCAGAGGCGGCAAAGAAGTTGCTTATGACTATATGGTCGTTGCAACAGGTATTGTCTACCACTATGACTGGATCAAAGGGTTGACGGAAGCAGACATTGGTACCAACGGTATCTCTTCTGTTTATTTAAGTGATCTTGAAAAAGGTACGGCACATGGAGCTGATGTGACATGGGAATGGTTTGAAGCACTCAAAGCTGCAGCAGCGGGCGGGAAAAAACCAACGGCTATCTATACACAGCCAAATACACCTATTAAGTGTGGTGGTGCACCGCAAAAAATACTTTACCTCTCTGCTGATCACTTGAGAAAAGAAAATCTTGCTGCGAATTTTGTATTTGCAACCAATGGCGGAAAACTCTTTGGTCTTCCGACCATTGCTGCTTCACTGGGTGAAGTGCAAAAAGGCTACGATACCATTACGAACAAATTTAAGCATAACCTTGTTGCCATGGATGTAAAGAACAAAGTGGCTACTTTTGAAGAGCACTATACGGTCAAAGGTGAGTATGATGAAGACCTAAAAGAGTTCGATATGATAGAGAAAAAACGCATGGTTGACATGAACTATGACTTCATTCATGTGGTACCGCCAATGGGACCACCTCAGGCCCTGGTTGACTCTGCACTTGGCTGGCAAAAAGGTACAGCAAAAGGCTGGCTTGAAGTAGACCAGCATACACTGCAGCATAAAAGATATGCCAATGTATTTGGTATTGGTGATGTGTGTGGTATCCCTAAAGGAAAGACAGGTGGGTCTGCAAGACACCATGCACCAATAACTGTAGGGAACCTTGTATCACAGATGAATGGTGATCCCCTGGAAAAAAGCTTTGACGGATACACAGTCTGCCCTTTGAAAACTGAGTATGGCAAGATCATTATGGCAGAGTTTGACTATGAGGGTCTTGCACCGTCATTCCCGCTTGACCCTGCTGAGCCAAGATGGGTATGGTGGGCATTTGACCTCTACATGCTCAAGCCAATGTACTGGCACCTTATGATGAAGGGCTGGATGTAATCATCTTTTTACTTCAAGACAGTGCTTTT
>DQSX01000032.1 GCA_015663065.1 Sulfurovum sp. | reverse complement strand
TTTCTCTTTTGGCTTGCCTTGATAGGGTCGTATGTTTTGGCGATCATTCCACAGGAGATGGCTCCTGAAATTGGAAACCTTACGGATAAAACACTGCATTTTATTGCTTTTGCCATTTTGGCACTTTTGTACAATCTTTCGTATAGAATGGCATGGTGGAAGAGTGTAGTCGCTCTTTTACTCTATGCCTGCTTTATTGAATTTTCCCAATACTTCACACCCAATCGCTGTGCAGAATTGCTGGATATTGTTGCTGATGGTATTGGTATCGTTATAGGGTTACTCTTGTACTTAGCATATAAAAAACTGGAAGCTATCTGTGAAAACAGTTGAATCTTCTTTTGAATCTCTGACAGAAGTCAATCGTTCAAAATTTTTGACCCATCTGGTACCCATCTCTGAGTATGAAGGTTTGCAAAACAGACTGAAAGAGGAACATCCTAAAGCCAATCATGTGGTCTATGCACTGCGTTACCTGAATGAATATGATCAAGTTGTTGAAAATTCATCAGATGACGGTGAACCCAAAGGCTGTGCAGGAACACCTGCATTGAATGTCCTTCGCGGTGAAGAGATGATCAACTGTGCTGTATTGATCGTACGTTATTTTGGCGGTATTAAGCTGGGTACCGGTGGGATGGCAAGGGCTTATGCTTTGGCTGTGAAAGATGTGTTACAGGTTTCCACATTGATTACTTATGAGAAGCAGGTAGCCTATGATTTTTCTACATCTTATTCTGAAGTAGATAAGACCTTGCATACACTGAAGCAGATAGGTATTTTAGATTATAAACGTGATTTTGGTGTAGAGGGTGTGGATTGGATCATTAGAAGTTCTGAAGAGAAAATAGAGACATTTAAGAACGGGTAGGGTGCTGTACTCTCAAACACCCTATAGATTATAATGCTTCCTCATCCTCTTCATCCGTTCTAATACGGATGGTTTTTTCAATGTCAGAGACAAAGATCTTACCATCACCGATCTTACCGGTTTTGGCAGCATCTTTAATGGCTTCAATAGCCTTGTCTGCATACTCCTGAGATGAGACCACAAGCTCAACTTTTACTTTTGGAATGAAGTCCACAACATATTCTGCACCTCTGTAAAGTTCTGAATGCCCTTGTTGTCTACCGTACCCTTTTACTTCAGATACGGTCATACCTTCAATACCTGCTTCTACCAATGCATCTTTTACATCTTCGAGTTTAAATGGTTTTATGATCGCTTCAATTTTTTTCATTTTTTATCCTTATATTTTTTATTAGAATGAACGTTTGAATTCCGGGTAGGCTTCTATACCACACTCTGTAACGTCTATTCCTTCTAACTGCTCTTCATCTCCGGCACGCAAGTTGAATATCTTGTTGATCATATATATTGTAGCATAGGCTATTGGAAATACGATGATACCCACCACAACAATACCTTTAAGTTGTGTCAAAATACTCACTTCTGATACAAAAATACCAACAGCCAGTGTCCCCCAGATACCATTTACCAGGTGAACTGAGAGTGCACCCACAGGGTCATCCATTTTGAGTCTGTCAAAGATCGGTACAAAGAGAACAACCAGTGCGCCACCTATGGCACCTATGAGTATAGGGGTATAGATGTCATACTGGTCAGGTCCTGCTGTAACTGCAACCAAACCACCCAAGGCACCGTTCAGGATCATCGTAATATCGAATTTTTTATAGCGGTAGTAGGTTAAGAGCCACCCGACAATGGCACCGGCAAGACCGGCTGTGTTGGTATTCATAATGGTAAGTGCCACAGCATCTGCATTCTCTTTGCTTGAGATGGCTCCAACAGAACCACCGTTAAATCCGAACCAGCCTATCCAGAGTAAAAAAGCACCCAGGGTCACAAGAGGGATGTTCGAAGCAGGGATGACCTGAATAGCGCCGTTCTTTTTAAAACGGCCACGTCTCGCACCCATGATGAGTATAGCAGCAAGCAGGGCCCAGCCACCTGTGGAGTGAATGACTGTTGATCCTGCAAGGTCAGCCATACCTGAAATGTCTAAAAAGGTGCCGTCTAGCAAGTTTGCTCCCCAGGTAATGTTCACAATGGTAGGGTAGATGAAAGCACCTACGGCTACGGTAAAGAGTGCCAAAGGCAAGATACGTGAACGTTCACTGACCCCGCCGGACATAATGTTGACCACTTTACCTACAAAAGCCATCTGAAACATAAAGAAAGCATATTTACTCATACCGTCCTGATGGTCCCAGCTGCCAAATGCGTACTCATACCCTATAAGCATAAAAGAGAGAGAGGCTACTGCGTAGATCATGACATTGACTGTTAGTACAGATGTCACGTTTTTTGTTCGTACCAGTCCTGCTTCAAGCATGGCAAAGCCCGGCACCATTAAAATGATGAGGGTCATGGCAAAGATAGCAAAGAAAGTATCGATGACGTAATTTATTTCCATAAGATCTCCTAAAAATTTGTACTCTTAGTGTATCAGTAATCAGGAGAGATAGTGTAAATGTATTGTTGAAAAAATATGCAAGAAATGGGTTTTTTGGGGAAAATGATAGAAAAATGTGATTAATTATTAATCAGGAGAGTATATTTAGGAGACGCGAAGTTCTTCGCGTTTATCTCGAAGAAGTTCGAGATTCCTAAACTTTATAGTGCTTCTTCATTCTCTTCGTCTGTTCTGATTCTAATCACAGAATCAATAGAAGATACAAAGATCTTACCGTCACCGATCTTACCGGTTTTTGCAGCAGTGTTGATGGCTTTCACGGCAATGTCTGCATACTCATCGTTACTTACAACGATCTCCAATTTAATCTTAGGGATGAACTCAACGACATATTCTGCCCCTCTGTAAAGTTCAGAGTGTCCCTGTTGTCTACCGTAACCTTTTACTTCAGATACGGTCATACCTTCAATACCTGCTTCTACCAATGCATCTTTTACATCTTCCAGTTTAAATGGCTTGATGATCGCTTCGATTTTTTTCATTTGATTTCCTTATTGTTTCTATATACTATAAATTTTACACCACAAACGCAACAGGCTTTTGCCTGATCACGTCTACTTACAGATTCATGCCTTTTTCACCGTGTACAGCTTCATCTAGGCCCATCTCTTCAGTTTCGGCGTCGACTCTGGCACCACCTGTCAATGCAGACGCCACATAATAGACAACGACGGTACCGATCAAGGTCCACAGACCCACAATGACTACGGATTCAACTTGCACCATGAATTGTCCCATTCTGTCTCCAGACTCTTTAAGTGGACCATCCCATAGAAGATCTTTGTCATTTAGTGCAAGGAAACCGGTTGCAAGTGCCCCCCATAGACCAGCCAGGAAGTGAATACCAAAAGCATCCAGTGAATCATCATAACCAAGTTTCTTTTTAAGTGTCACAACACCGAAGAATGCGATCACTGATCCGAAGATACCAATGATGAATGCACCGCCAACAGAAACAAATCCTGCTGCCGGAGTAATAGCCACAAGACCGGCAATGATACCAGATGCGATACCAAGCAGTGTAGGCTTTTTAAACACAAACCACTCAATCAGTACCCAGGTCAATCCTGCAACTGCAGTAGCAACAGTGGTAGTAAGTACAGCAAGACCGGCAATGGCATTTGCACCAAATGCAGAACCGCCGTTAAATCCATACCAACCGAACCATAGTAGTGCAGCACCTGCTGCTGTAAAGATAATACTGAAAGGTTTCATAGGTACTTTGTTGTAGCCTGTTCTTTTACCTACCAGGATGGCAAGTACAAGACCAGCCAAACCACCATTCATGTGTACCACTGTACCACCGGCAAAGTCAAGTGCACCAGCATCAAAAAGAAGTGCACCGTCTCCACCCCATACCATGTGAGTAATAGGAGCATATACAACCAGACCCCATAGGGCAACGATCACCATCCATGTAGAGAACTTCATACGACCGATGACTGAACCAGATGCAATCGCTACTGTAATAGCAGCAAATGTTCCCTGGAATGCAACAAACACATATGTGGGGTAAGAACCTGAAAGGTCAGTCCATTTTGTACCTGAAAGAAGTACATTTCCAAGTCCTCCAAATACATTTTGTAATGTAGCATTTTCACAAGTACCGAATGCTATGGAGTATCCTGCAACGATCCACACAACAAATGCAAGTACAAATGCACCCATCACCATTGCATAGGTATTTAAGGCATTTTTAGATCGTGTCATACCTGCATAAAAAAGTGCCAGTCCTGCCGGTGTCATTAGTAGAACGAGTGCTGTGGACATCATCATCCATGCTGTGTCACCCGAATCAAGTTTGTCTTCTGCAAATGCAGCAATTGGCAAGAGTGTTGCCAGTAGAGCGAAAAGTTTTAACTTCATGCTTTATTCCTTTGTTTTATTATTTCAAGGGATATGATAGCATTTAATGAAGTATATTTTATCGGCAGAGTGATTAATTTTTAATCAATGAGTGGTATTTCTAGTTTGATACTTTTCTCTTTAAGAATGTGTGTAATGTGGCAGTGCATAGCAATATTTTTGATCTCCTCATCTGCGTCAGTGTATCGGCCGTTTGCTTCAACTCTGAGTTGGGCAATGGCTTTTTTCTTTCCTGCAATGATCACATGTTCACCGGTCAATAATTTGAGTGTAATATGGATGGAGTCTGATGACCTGAATGATTCAAGTGTCTTTCTAAGCAGTTTTGAAAATTTGTTCTGGTCTATTTTAAATGTAGGTATATCATGATCGGTCAGGAGTTGAAGATGGTTACTGTTCTTTGTTTTAAAAAGAACAATATTGGCTTCAAGCAGAAGGTTGATGTTTGTCTCCACAAGTTTGTCTCTTTCAATAGGTACATTGGATTTGATCCGTGGCGCATTGTAAAAACGAATAGAGATCTGATCTTCATTCTCATACCCTACCGTGATGGCATAAAAGGTAAAGGCATCATAATTGAGTGCCAGTGTGGTGGTTGTGTACCCAAAGTCATGAGGGGCATAGGCAAGTGCAAGGTCATACAGCTCTTTTTTGGAGACATAACCAAAAAGAATTTCTGCAGCATTGTTAAGATAGAGGATCTTGCCAGCAGCATTAAAGAGTATAAAAGGACTGTTGTCCCAGTCCAGAAAACTCTGAAAATCTATGGTGTTTTCAGACTCAGTCGATGTGGTGTTCATGTATCTTCTTCCTAAGGGTATTTCTATTGATCCCCAGTATTTGGGAAAGTTGCAGTTGCGAACCAAATTTTTTCAATCCGGCTTCTATCAGTGGTTTTTCGTAAAGTGCAAGATGCTCCTTGTATCCGTTATTTCCCTCAAGTTTTTCCGAAACATATGAGTAGACAGCATCCTGTATCTCATTTTTACTCATTGAATGTATCATAAGATATCGGTATATAGTACTTTTAAGACTTTTTGTGTTTTGTGTCAGGTTGACAGGGATTGCAGTGATGTCAAAGTTTGTATTTGTCAGCATCAAGTCTGACGCTGCCTCTTTGATAAAGAGTGCTTTAATGTATTCAACATCTTCAGGACGTTCTTTGAGCGAGGGCAGGGTATAGATAAATGCAAACATATCATCAATGATCGTTTGATTGCCTATATAAGAAGCTGTGGCAATGATGCGCTTATTGTCCAGCTCCAGCGACTCCTGATTACGCAGTTTTTCAAAGTCGGTGATGATCAGCTCATCATACTCCCTTAACGCGTCTACCACAGCTCCCTGATCTTCTCCGGATACTACAGGAGCATCAGGAAAAAGATGTTTTACAAAAAGCTTTTTCCCAATATGCTCTTCCCCTATAATGATAGAGGAGACAAAGAGGGTTTTTGTAAGGTTAAATCCTTTGATGATATTGTGTACCTGTTCAGATTTGGTGAAAAATTGTTGCATAGTCGTACTTTATAATGATTAAAAAATAGCCATTTATTCTATAAGGTATTATATCAAATCTATGTTAAACTTATAGTTGAACACTATGAATAAAAAAATGAGGTAAACGTCCCATAAAAAATGCATTTAACTACTTTTGTCATTACAACCCCCATTTAACACTGGAACAGTCGGTTGAACACTTCTCAATTCTAGGTGGAATAGAAGAGAATATAGAGCTGGACTTTTTTGACAATGTCTTCTCTATGGTGCAAAGTAATTTTGTAGAAGATTTTGTCAAGTTCCAAACACTTGTTTCTCCCTCTTACCTGCTTGAAAGTCCCTATCGTGATGTATTGATGGCGGTGGCAAGAGGTGATGGAAAGTTCTACTCTGTATTAAGAAAAGCAAGGTTAAGTGAAGGTAGCGGTGAAGCGATCATCGATGAACTTATCGCTTTAAATATACTCTATATCGAACCTACCCGAGAACAGCCACTGAAAATACATCCCAAACATAAACTTAAAAAAGAGCTACGTTCCTACAGGGTACAGGACAAATTGCGTTTTGTACAGCCTTTTATGCGTTTTTGGTTTGGATTTGTGACGTACTATAGAAAAGAGCTGATAGAAGGCAGGGGTAATGATTTTCTGGAAAACTTTGAAAAACATTATGAACGACTGCGTACCTTGATCTACGAACAGCTTTGTAATGATCTTCTTGTGAAATATTATGAAAAGAGCACAGCACTTTTAAGCTCTGGGTCTTACTGGAACCAACATAGTGAGTTTGACATCCTCGCCATTACAAAAGATAAGAAACTGATACTGGGCGAGTGTAAATACAAAGATCGGAAAATATGCAAAAATGAGCTCAATAAGCTTAAAGAGAAAGCCCTTCAGTCAGGTATAGCCGTAGATATCTATGCACTTTTTTCAAAAAGCGGGTTTTCCAATGAACTGCTCTCTTTGAAAGATGAAAAACTGCTTCTTTTTGATTTGGAAGACCTTAAAATTCTTTTGGATTAAAATAAATAGGAACCTTAAACTCGTTTAAGGCTATGTTGGCTTAAAGACTTGAACAAGTTCAAGGTTCCTAAGAATGTCAAGGTCTGTAAACCCGCACATTTTTCACATCATCTGCATCACGTAGATACTGGGCATGCAGTTGACTCATGATCCCTTTTTCACAATAGAGCAGGTACTCTTTGTCTTTAGGAAGTTTTTTAAACTCTGTTTTGAGTTGATGGAAAGGTATTTTGATGCTTTTACAAGATGTTTCTATACATTCATCTTCTGCACGTATATCGATCACGACAAAATTGTTATCATCATTTAGATCTTTGATCACCTCCACCGGAGAAGCAGAGGCTACATCATCAATGATCTCATCAACATAAAGATGTTGTGCATCTTCTACCGCTTTGTCTAAGACTTCATAGTTGAAACGTTTCGCTTCTCTCTCCATACGTTTGTATGAACCATGGATAATGGGATTTTTAGAGATCACACCACAATACTCAGGCATATTTTCAGCAAAACGTTTGGTCCCTATGTCATTGGCAATGTTGATGATATCTGGTTTGTTCATAGTGGCAAGCGGACGGAGTATAAGTTTATTGGTCACTTGGTCAATGAGTGCCAGGTTGCGCAGTGTCTGGCTGGAAACCTGTGCTACAGATTCACCGGTGAGCAAGGCATCAATTTCCAGTTCATTGGCTACTCTTTCAGAGGCCATGAGCATAAGACGTTTGAGGGTCACTCCCATATAGCTCTCATGGGTAGAACGGAAAATCTCTTCTACTACAGCTTCGAAAGGCACGGAGATGAACTTCACTCTATGTGAAGCACCAAACTTAGACCAGAGGTACAGTGCTACTTGTTTTACACCTATCTCATGGGCTATACCGCCAAGGTTAAAGAAGATGAAGTGTGTTTTTAACCCTCGTTTCATTGTCAGGTAAGAGGCGATGGTAGAGTCAAACCCACCTGACATTAAAGAGAGGATGTCTCCCTGAGTACCGATGGGAAAACCGCTGAGTCCCGCATGTTTGGTAGTAATGATGTTGAGCTGGTCGTTAATGAGTTCTATTCTAATGGTCACTTCCGGGTTGTGCAGGTCAACACCTTTGGCGGAAGAGTGCGCCAGCATGTAACCACCGACGGTTTGTTCGATCTTTGTGGAGTTGTACTCATGTTTTCCGGAACGTTTGACACGTACTACAAAGGTTTTCCCCTCTATCTTATGTGTCATCATCTCTGCAACTTTGACTTTGATCTTGTCAAGAGAGTCCATGTCATTAAACTGCAGCGCTTCAAGCACCTGCTCAATACCCGGGGTGTCCAAAAGACATTGTCTCACTTCCACTACTACGTCAAGGGGAGTAAGTACTTCTATTTTGTCTGAGAACTTTTTGATATGAATATCTGTAGAGAATCTCTCTAAAAGTTTCACAAGGTTATTGTAGAGTTGTCCAACCATCTGTCTTTTGGCTGAAGAGCCTTTTACCATGATCTCAGGGAAAAGTTTTAAGATGAATTTTTGAGTTTTTACTGCAGGAGTTTCCAAAGAGATGACCTTCATGTTTAATAAGTGGCATTATAGCACAGGCGTGCTAAATAGCATGATGGCACTTCTCTTTCTTATTTTTGCATTATAATGAATTAAGTATATCTTAGCCAAAAAAGGAGTTTTTTACAAAAAACGCCCTATATAGATGCTTTACCGTGCTACATCGTGAGATATTTCACTTTTTTCATCGACTACTTCTTCATCGTGATACACCTTCACCCCTTCCAAATAACCAGATATCTCCACTTCTTCATAGGCAATGCCTTCCGGTACTGCTTCTGAGTGCAACTGTACTGCACACTGTTTGTAGTTGGGTTCAAACGATTTTGGGTCAAACTCCGGGATGGTAATGTTGTTGATGAGCTGTTCGTTAAAGTGGAAAGGCACAAAGACATTTCCCTCTCTTACCGTTTGACTCACTTTGACGATGACATCTTCTACACGACCGCGTGTTCCTGAGAGTGCAATACGGTCTCCGCTTTTGACTTTGAGTTTTTGTGCATCTTTGGGATGAATGTCCACCCAGGCTTCAGGAGCCAAAGCGTCAAGTATGCCAATGGTACCGGTTTTGGTTCTGGTGTGGAACTGCTCTACTGTTCGTCCTGTGTTAAGTATGAGAGGCAGACCTTCACAGGCCATTTCAGAGAGAGGTTTCCAGTCTACAGGAAGCAGATTGGCTCTGCCGTCAGCCGTCTTACATTTCATCTCTTCTGAGTAGAGACGTTTGGTTCCTTTGGGAGCATGCTCATTACAGGGCCACTGGATCCCGCCAAGATTTTCTATGAGTGCATAGTCCATTCCCGAGTAGTCACAGAGTTGTCCTTTGCTGACACGTTTGATCTCGTTAAAGAGATCTTTTGGGGTTGAGAGATCTTTAAACAGCAGTTCATGTTTACCTTCAAAATACTTTGAAAATTCCAAAACGATGTCTAAGTCACTTTTTGTATCACCCAAAGGTTCTATGGCTTTTTTGGCATAGTTACAGCGACGTTCCGAGTTGGTGTAGCAACCCTCTTTTTCAGACCAGGTGGCTGCTGAAAAGACCACATCGGCGATCTGAGCAGTATCAGACATAAAGGCATCCTGCACCACAAGAATGTCAAGTTTTTTCAGTGCGGATCTCAATGCGTTTTGGTCCGGGTAAGAGACCAGAGGGTTGGTAGCAACCACCCATAGCGCTTTGATCTCACCACGGTTGATGGCATCGATGATCTGTGGGTAGGCATAACCACGTGCTGTAGGAATGAGCGCTTCAGGCACGTTGATGATCTTGGCAAAGTCTGCTCTGTCACTTTGAGAGGCATAGTTCCTGTAACCGGGAATGGATGAGGTAAAACCAAACTCTCGCGTACCCATGGCATTACACTGACCGGTAATGGACATAGGTGCAGCACCTTCTTTTCCAAGATTTCCCGTAATGAGTGCCAGGTTACAGATGGCAGAGACGGTATCTGTACCAATGGAACTCTGGTTCACTCCCATGGTCCAGGCTGACATGGCTTTGTCTGCAGCGGCATAGACCTTTGCCAGGTTGTAAAGTTCTTTAACATCTAAGCCCGTGATGTTTGCTACTTCCTGAGGCGGGTAGTTGGCTAAAATATGTTTTTTAAACGCTTTGTACCCGTTGGTTCTGTTTTTTATGAACTTCTCATCTTCCCAACCCTGTTCCATAATGATGTAACAAAGTCCATTAAGCAGAGCAAGGTCTGAACGAGGGGAGAGGGGTACAAATATGTCTGCCATTTGTGAAGTTTTTGACTTTCGAGGATCTACCACGATGAGTGTTGGTTTTTTCCCTGTCTCTTTTTGGTTTTTAGCAATATGCAGTTTCAAAATAGGGTGGTTGTCTGCAATATTGGCACCGATCAAAAGAATCACATCTGCTTTGCTAAAGTCTTCATAACAGCCTGTTGGTCCGTCTGAACCAAAAGTCTGTTTGTAGCCCATCACTGCCGAAGCCATACAAAGTGTGGTGTTCCCGTCGTAGTTGTTGGTCTCAAGACCCAGTTGCGTGAACTTTCCTAAAGCATAAAACTCTTCAGTGAGCAATTGTCCCGTAGAGATGACTGCCACCGCGCCTTTGCCGTGTTCCTCCTGGATACGTTTGAACTCCTCTGAGGTTTTACTAAAGACTTCATCCCAGGAAGCTGGCTGCAGTTTCCCCTCTTTTTTGAGCAGAGGTTTTGGTACGCGGGAGTCTGCCTCAACCATTTTATGTTCACTCAAACCTTTGGGGCAGAGTGTACCCATATTGACGGGGTGTAAAGGGTCTCCTTTGGAGTAAACGGCTTTACCGTTTTTAACCCCAATGTACATCCCGCAGCCCACGCCACAGTAGCCACAGGTGGAACGAACCCATTTGTCCGGTGCTTTGGCTTTTGCCACTTTTCCAAAGATGGGGTCATCGACAAGTGCATACTGCCCTTCTTTTATATCGGTACCTAAAAAGGTTTTTATTTTATCTATCATCTTCATTTTATTTCCTAATGTCTCTGATTACCGGCAAAGAAATTCCCAGCCAGTCCTAACGGTACTACGGTTCTGTAGAAGAGGTAGCGTCCTGCCAGTTCAGAGATAAACGCACCTACAGTTGCTACAGTCAAAGTTACGATTGCAAGGTTGGCCAATCCACTAGCCGTGAAGAGTATGGCGAAGAGTGGCAGTGTCAAAGCAAACAGTGCCAAAGAGTAAACCCTGAACTTTTTGACTTTTGGAAAATGCTCCTGAAGCAGGATCCTTGTTCTGTTGTATTGGTAGTAGAGTGGATCTTCTTTGTCTAAATGACGGTAGAACATGACTTCTTCAAAGATCACTAGAACCTGTCCCATTCCTGTGAGAAGGGTCACTGCCAAGAGGACAATGGCACCCTGAGAACCATTGGAAATGAGTAGGACCATGGCGATGAGTAAAAAGCCTACATAGCCTGAACCAAAAAATCTTTTAGTGGTTGATTTTCTGTTCCATGCAGGACGTGCCTTAATACGGTAGATCATGGACTGGGCATAAATGCCGAATATACCAATGCTTAACGTCACTGCTTCCACAAAGAGCAGTGCAAAGCCGTTGAGCTTAAAAAAGTAGAGTGCTGCTACCAGGGTAGCAAGACCTGTGTAGGCACCTAAAGCAATGGCTTCTCTTGAGAGCCAGGAGCTTCTCCAGTTCTTCATGGCAGACATAGCTTTAATGGGGCGTCCAAGGTGCAGGGCTGAGAGTGGCAGACCGATGGCAGCAGGTAAAAAGGCTAAAATAGCCATAGTCAGATTTGGTTCAGGTAGATTAAATCCTAAAGAGTACAGGAGTTGCCCTAAAAAGAGGGCAAAAAATGCACCTAGTGAGACTTGTGTCAGTACAGTCATAAAGACAAGAGGCAACTCAGTGTGTGCTGGTTTTAAAAGGTGTTCATCCGCAGGACGTATCTCTTCTCCCTCTTTGATCTCAGGTAGTGTATATCGCGTAGTGGGTTTGGTAATGTCGATGCTTGGAAGATGTGGCGCAACACCCTCTTTTTCCATATCTTCTGCAAGCCACTGCTCTATGTTGACGCTTTCTATCTCTATGGCACCGCCAGGACAGGCTTGTACACAGGCAGGAGTCTGACCTGCTTCAAGTTTGTCTACACACATATGACACTTGGTCACAATGCCTCGGTCAGGATTGAACGTAGGCACTTCATAAGGACAGTTCCAGGTACAGTACTGACAACCGATACAGCTTGGATCGTCATGCCAGACGATGCCGTTGTCTAGCTTAATGTATGACTCTGTAGGACAGCCTTTAAGACACTCCGGGTCTATACAGTGGTTACAGCTCATAGAGTTGAAGAGTTGCAGGGTGTCAGGGAATTCTCCCATCTCCATCTCGCCTACTCGTCGCCATTTGATGTCGTCAGGGTTTGCATTCTGCTCATTACAGGCGACTTCACAACAGTGGCAGCCTACACAGGCAGTGGCATCGAAGTGAAAACGATACTGCTCTCCCTCTTTCAGTTCAGGAATGTCAATGCTGTAATTACCACACTGCATACCGGTCTCATTTTTGTGCTTGATGAAACTCTCCAGAGGAGTATGTTTGCTTAAAGGTTCTATTGTCATCTTATACTTCTTTTAAAGCCACTAGCAATTCTGAAAATACCTGTGCTCTTTCATTTTTGTTCTCATGGGTCATATTATATATGATTTCAGATAATTTTAGAGGTACTTTTGGATTGATCCTGGAAATTTCATCACGTGTGATCTTTCTTGGTTTTACAAGGGTAGGAAGCAGTCCGTCTACAGATTCAAAACGTTTTTCACCGCTAAGCAGTTTAAAGAGCTTGAGTCCAAAGGCAAAAAGTTCATACGCTTCTCTTTTGGAGGTCGTCGGTTCTTTCTCAAGCTCAAACGGAATGTTGAGATTCAGTTTGTCATTTAAAATGTAGTTGATCTTTGTGAAAAAACCCAGTGCCTGAAAACTGTAATTTCGGCTTAAAAATCTGTCATCAAATGCTTCATAGGTTTCTGCTCTCTCTTTGTTGTCAGCGTAGGTTTTCAGCAGATATTTCACATGATGTTTCGCTTCTGTGATAGGAAGTGATTTGTGCAGGGTATGTGCCTCTTTGGCTTCACGGGTGATCTTGCCACCCACAAAAATATGCACACCGTCCACACGTTTTCCCTCAGCATCTTTGGCTTTACACCCCTCAAATCCAATGTCGGCAATGCCGTGGATACCGCAGCCTTTAGGACAGGCTGACCAGTTCATACGAATAACGGCATTGTTCAAAGGTACTTCAGAGTTGAGGAAGTGTGCCATCTCAATGGCATCGGATTTATTGGGAATGACAGCAAAAGAACAGGTTTTGGTACCTGCACAGGCGATCATATCCTGAAAATAGAGGTTATGATACTGGGCATATTTCTTTACCAGTGCACTCTCTTCAAGTGCAGAGAGTTGTTCAGAAGGTACATTGATGAGGTAGAGGTTCTGGTCGTAAGTGAGTCTAATGTCCCCCGAACCGAATGTTTTTGCTGTGTTTGCAGATGCGATAAGATCCGTCCCTGAAAAGATCCCTGAGGGTACAATGATCTTGTAGGCAAAAGTACCGTCTTTCAGCAGGACTTTGTTAGCTCCAAGGGCAATGTTCTGTGACTGAACCATGGTTACTCCGGCATCTGCAAAGTCTAATCCTGCCTCTTTCTTTACTGCTTCTACAAAAGTGGGTATGCCTACGTCTGTGAGTAAAAAGTGTAGACGGTTCTTGTTTCGGTTGTCTCTGTACCCGTAGGTTTTATAGACATTCAGTAACGCAGTGTAAAAGGCAGGTATTTCATTTGTTGTGACAAAGAGGTTGGCATCTTTTGCCTGCACACCCACACGTGCCCCAAGGAAAATGTTAAAACCAAAAATACCCTCTTTTTGTGCCAGTACAAAACAGCAGTCATGTCCAAAGATATTGCAGGAGTTTGAAAGAGAACCCAATATACCTATGTTGAATTTTCGGGGAAGTGTAGAGATCCATTCTGGATTTTCTATAAAAGTGTTTTCAAGTGTATCAATGAGAGGTTTGGTCTCAATGATATTGTCGTAAGCCAAACCATCCAGTGGGTCAGATACTGTATTTCTTGTATTGTCTGCACCGGTTTGAAAGGTCGTTAGACCCACTTCCTTGAGTTCTTTCAGGACAGTGGCTATGTTCTCTATCTTGATATATCGCAGAACGATCTGCATACGTGTGGAGATATCGATGTAGTCATCACCATACTTTTTAGCTACTTCTGCGATGCGGATGGCTTCGTCATTGCTAAGCTGTCCGGCAGGTACACGTACTCTTAGCATGAAGTACTCACCTTTGTCAAAAAGTCCAAAACATTTTAAAAAGTAGGCCGAATCTTCTTTACTTAAGTTTTCATACCCTGCTGCTGCGATCTCTTCAAGTCTTTCATAGACATCCATAGGGGATTTGAGTGCTTTGGTTGCTTCTACTTTATTAACTTTTTTAGATCTTGCTTCACGTGCTTTTTGTAATGCTTCCATTGACTTTCTCTTTTCGTATATATTGTTGTTTTTATTATAGCAGGAAGAAGACGTTAAAATAGAAACAGTATGATTAAAATTTAATCAATGCAAAATTTATTTTTAATGGAATATAGATACAAGGCAAGGGAATAAGGACAATGTATGATTGATTAAAAATTAATCAATAAAAAGTTTTGTGTGGCTTAATAATATTATATACTTCCTTAAATAAATTATCTTAAGGAGATACAATGGCAGGATTTAAAGCATTAAAAGGACAGGGACATGCACCTACCTTATTTATGGCATTTTTATATTTCGATATGAGTTTTATGGTATGGACGATGTTGGGTCCACTCTCTACTGAGATCGCAGAAGCCTTGGCAGTAACAGGGTACATCATGACAGCAGGTGAAAAAGCGACTTTGCTTTCTCTTCCTATCTTGTCCGGAGCATTTTTAAGGATACTGCTTGGTTTTGGTGTAGACAAACTGGGTGCAAAAGCAACAGCACTGATGGCACAGTCAGTGGTGATAGTAGCACTTTTAACCGCATACTTCATGGGGGAGAGCATTACCTATAATGCTTTACTTCTTGTTGCATTGGGACTTGGTTTTGCCGGTGCCTCTTTTGCTGTGGCGCTGCCACAGGCAGGACAGTGGTACCCGCCAAAACTTCAGGGAGTCGTACTTGGTATTGCGGGGGCTGGTAATATCGGTGTGGTTATCGATTTCCTTTTTGCGCCTAAGATCGCTGAAAAATGGGGTTGGGAGTCTGTATTTTTAGTTGGTGCCATTATGGCGATCGTAGTATTTATTGCCTATGCATTCATCGCGAAAAATGCTCCGGAGTCTGTCTATAAAGTAAGACCTAAAAAACTAAAAGATTATGGAAAATTACTCAAAGACAAAGATACTTGGTGGTTCAATCTTTTTTATGCCATCTCATTTGGTGGTTTTGTAGGATTTGCAGGGTATATGAAAGTCTATTTGATGAATACTTACCAGGCAGATATGTCAGCTTTTGGGCTGGATGTCTTTTCTGAACCTAACGTAAAAGTCATCGCCGGGTACTTTGGTGCCCTGACCATCTTTGCGGGAGCTGTACTCAGACCTGTAGGGGGAAGCATCGCCGATAAAATAGGTGGCGTTAAAGCACTTTACTTTTTCTACGGAGCAGTTGCTGCACTTGTGACACTGCTGGCAATAGCAAAACTACCATTTTTTGTTGCTATTGCAGTACTTTTTCTCATTATGGCAAGTTTGGGTATGGCAAACGGTTCGGTCTTTCAACTGGTACCGCAGCGTTTTGGTAAAGATATCGGTATTATGACAGGGATTGTCGGGGCTGCAGGTGGTCTCGGCGGTACAGCGCTGATTAAAACCTTAGGTTGGTCAAAAGGTGCTTTTGACGGCTACATGATCGGTTTTCTTATCTTTGCAGCAGTGGTACTTGTGGCGATCGCAGGACTCAGCTTTGTGAAGACACGATGGAGAACAACATGGGGAGCAAGTGCCGGAGGAATGATCTGATCTGCATAAAGGCTTTCTCCTTTATGTTATTTAAAGCCATAGACATCGTTCACGACCTTGTCTTCGTTTGTCTCATAAGAACTTTCATGTACAAAAACATCTTGAATTTCCACTTTCCCGTTTTGAGATGCTTTTAATTTTACGTCAAATACTCTTTTTTCAGCATCAAGTTTATCTTTATAATAACCAAACTCTGCAACTTGTTCACCATAGTGGTTCAAATAGATCACTTTATATACCGTCATGAAGATCCCCTAGAAAAGTTATGTAAACAGTGTAACATAGAAATGTCACGGAATTGTCATCAAAATTATTTATAGTCCAACTGAACATATTTTAATCAAAGAAATACAAAAAAATATGTCATAGAATGGTATAATCGTTCTATAGACAAAACCATAAGGCAGCACATGTCCAAACAAACCATAGATACATCAGGATTTACTTTAGCAAAAGGTACACAGCTCAAAGGAGATGATTTTTTTGAAGTCAAAGTCCTGGAGAACATTACTGTGGCAGTAGTTTGCGACGGTGTGGGCTCTGCTATGCAGGGTGCTGAAGCTGCAAAACGTGTCTCCCATTTTTTGGTGCACTCTTTAAAGAACAGACCCAGGTCCTGGAGTATGGAAAAATCCATCAAACACTTCATTGAAAACATCAACAGGGTGCTTTACCTTGAGTCTATGGAAGAGTATGAACGTGAAGAGTTGGTAACAACCATGACGCTGGTGGTCATAGAAGGTGACAGACTCTATGGTGCCAATGTGGGAGACAGCCGTATCTATTTAAAAAGAAAGGAAGGCTTTACACAACTCTCTTATGATCATGCAATGGAAGAAGAGGGCATGGAAGGTGTACTGACCGCTGCCATAGGCCTTGAAACAACTGTAGACCCGTACTACTTTGAGAACAATCTTCAGGCAAAAGACCAGATACTGCTCTGTTCTGACGGTCTCTATACGGTACTGTCAGAAAAGGTTCTGGCAGAGGGACTACATATGGGAGCCTCTTTTTTAGTGAAAAAAGCTTCTAAAGCGTATGATGACAAACTACCCGATGATACCACTGCAGTGGTTCTGGAGATCAAAGAACTTGACCCCAGACTGCAGCTTAAACAGTCCGATCTGATCATAGAAGAGAAGTATAAAGTGGGGGATGTCATAGATGGTTATAAACTTGTTAAGGCTCTGATCCAAAACAACCGTACCTGGCTTGCTGTGAACAAAGGAGTACAGTATGTTATTAAGTTTTCCCCTGCTGAAGCCATAGAAGATGAAAGTATCTTAGACTTTTTTGTCAAAGAAGTCTGGATGGCAAAACGGCTCAAAGCAGGTTTTTTCCCAAAAGCAGTCATTCCCAAAAAGCGTACACACCGTTACTACATCATGTCTTATGTCGATGGAGTATCGTTGAAAGAGTTTGTGGCTAAAAAGCCGATTACGGTCGATATGTCTATAGCGTTGGCACAGTTTCTGCTTAATATGTCACAGTTCCTGAGCAAACTTGACCTTGTACACGGTGACATAAAACCTGAAAATATCATTGTGACAAAACGCAAAGAGAAGTTTGTATTTAAAATGGTTGATTTTGGTTCCATTACAGAAGCGTATACCAATGTGTCAAGGGCGGGTACCCCATCCTATTTGGCACCGGAGCGTTTTGAACAGGCACCTATTAGCGAACAGACAGAAGTGTATGCCATAGGTGTGACGCTCTATGAAGCTTTGACCCAAAAATTTCCTTTTGGGGAGATAGAACCTTTTCAAAATCCCTCTTTTGAAAAAACACCTATACATCCGACAAAAATGAATGCCAAAATACCTGACTGGTTTGAGAGTGTCATTTTACGTGCTATTGAGACCAATACAGACAAACGCTACCATAACTACTCCGAAATGCTCTACGAAATAAATAATCCACAGAGAGTAAAACCGTACTTCGATAAAAATCTCTCGTTCATTGAAAGAAATGAAATGATGGTCTATAAAGTGGGTTTTATTGTAATGTTTATTCTGAATATTGTGCAAATATTGTTCTGATCTAGTAAAATTTAGGTTATTTTATTTTTGTCTAAGTTTTTTACTATACTATATTTTTAATATACTTTAATATTAATATGTATACTTATATTGCTGTGGGGAGAAAAAAATGAAAAAATATTTTAATGTACTGATAATAGTTATTTTGGCTTTGCTGATGCAGGGGTGCGGAGAACCCTCCATGACTGACATTTCAAAAAAAATAGTCAAAGTGGAAACCCCCAACGGAAAATATACCACGGTCAATAAAAGTTCCGGTGCTTATGGCCGCTATCAAATCATGCCTAAAACAGCAAAGCACTATACAAGAAAACTAAACATGAACTACTCGACATGGAAACACCCTAAAAACCAGGACAAGATCTTTATGGCCTTACTGTCCGATAATGTAGAAAGTTTAAAAAAGAATGGTATGGATGTCAATGCCTTTACTGTTTATGGTTGTCATCAGCAGGGTGCTACAGGGTTTAAGTGTATTGTGAACAATGAAGGAATGACTGCGTATTCTTATGAAAAACTGAGAAGAAACTTGCCTAAAAAATACAGACACATAAGCAATAAAAGATTACGACAAGTTTGGATGAATTACTGGAAGAATAAAATGAGTTAATATTTATTTGGATTTTCGAATGTTCTTCCTGTGTGTTTTGTAGCTTTTTGAAAAGTCGTGTACACCCTCTTTGTTCTTCATAAAGTAAAGGTAGTCAGATTTTGCCGGTTTAATGGCTGCCTTAATGGCAGCAATGCTTACTGCACCAATAGGTGAGGGTGGCAGTCCTTTGAATTTGTAGGTATTGAAGGTACTGTTGTCATCTTTGATGCGTTCCGGAGTGACCTTGACGTGGGAATATTTTCCGTAATTTAAAGTACCATCCATCTGTAAACGCATCTTTTTCTTTAAACGGTTGTGAATGACCGAAGAGACCATAGGCATCTCTTTATTGTTTGCAGCCTCTTTTTGTATGATGGAAGCCGTGACCAGTACTTTTAACCACTGTTTCTCATCATAATTTCCATAAATCTTTTCTGAAATAGATCGGTATTTTTTTTCTGATTCACGTACGAGAAAGTTCATGAGATGTTTCTCTTTTATGCCGTAGGGTACATAGTAAGTGTCTGCATAGATACCCGCTTCTGGATAGACAGAAAATTGATGATAGTATTTGTCAAGTTTGTCTTTGTCCAGTTTCAGCTCTTTGGCAAGTGTTTTAAAGAATATTTCTGATGTTTCCCCCGGAATAAGCGTGACTTTGCTTATCATCGCTTTGGAAGAAGTGAGTTTATGGAGAAAATCAATACGGTTGAGTTCATTTTTTCCTATGTGTATCCACCCGCTTTGAGGGCTTCCCATAAAACGCAGAATATAGCTGTCAATGAAAGAGAGGTTGTAACCTTTTTTAGTCAGTTGTGATATAATATTTCCAATAGAGCCTTGTGGTATGAATAACGTTTGCGTTGTCTTCACGGGGATAGTAGTGTAAAAGGCAAAAGAGATGATCAAAACTACGGCAATGTTTTCTGCCCATACCATCCATGTTCTCCATGTCATTTTACGTGATCTACTCATCTTTCTGATCGTCCTTTTTATGGCTCTCTTTGCCTGGTTGTATTATGGGGTACATGCTGACAAATTAACATTGGGTCAGTATGAAATTGAGGGATTATACATTAAACTCGATAAAAAGCTTACACTCAAAGCAGACAAGATCATTTTACCTAAAACAAAAGAGAGACCCTCCTTTGACAACATAGATGAAACTTTTGACAGGATAAAATACCTGTTTACCTATTTTGACTATATCGACCTGCAGCAGATCCATTTTAAAAACAATAAATTAAAATTTCTCTTTGCTGATGATGTACTCTATATCAGCACTGATGCTTACGAGGTTGCAGGGAATATAGAGAGAAAGGGAAGCCGGCTGATCGCAGATGTCTCACTCTTGTACCTCAAGAAACATAAAGTGAACATTGTCGGGAAACTAAAGTATTTTTTAAACAAAGACAGACTGGAGACCGAAGGGGCTTTTGAAGGCTTCAATATAAAAGGGAATTTTGCGGCGATGAAGGAGGATGACCTTGTCTCTTTTGCCGTTAAAAGTGATGAGTTTTATGATCTTAAAACCCTCACGGCACATCTTCCTCTTGAAGATACAGTAAAAATCTGGATAACAGATAGAGTGCTTGCCAAAAGTTACAAACTGCACTCTTTTGTAGGCAAAGCGAACATTGTTGACAATGCTTTGAAACCGGACCTCTCTTCATTGCGTGGAGAAGCCACTCTGGAAGATGTCAAGATCAAATACAAAAAGGAACTGGCCCCTGTTCTGGTAAAAGAAGCAAAGCTGCTTTACAAAGAGAACACACTCTATTTTGATCTTAAAGATCCCAGTTATCGTAAAAGAGATCTGCAGGGTTCTACACTCTCTATTGGAAAGATAAAAAAAGGCAAGATCCCATATTTAAATCTTGATCTTCATATCAAAAGTAAGTTAGATGCTGTTATTCATGAAATACTTCAGGCCTATAAAGTGAAGGTCCCTGTCACTCAGAAAGGAAAAGAGATCAGAGCAAATATCAAGTTACGTATTCCTCTGAAAAAATTTAAATCTGCTCAGGAGAAAGCAAAACATAAAGTAAACGTAGCGGTAGATGCAAGTTTTTCAAAAGGAGAGGTGACCATCAATAAAAAGCTAAAACTGCCTGTGCTCAAAGGTGATCTGCATTATGAAAATGGCAAGATCACGCTTAAAGATGTCTACTTAAAAGAGCGTTGGTATAAAGGGGTGTTGAACGGAGCTGTCTATCTTAACTCAAAAAAAGCAGACTTGAGGATGAATGTTGAAGAGCTCTCTATAGGGGAGGGCAAAAATAAATATTTTGTGTTAAAGAACAAAGCACTGGATGTGAAGCTTGACTATGAAAAACTGCAGATGCAAATACCTGCCTTGAAAACAAAGATCCAGCGTAAAGAGAAAACATTTACGATCACACTTTCAGACCTTAAAACGATCAAACCCTATTTGAAAAACTTAGACATTCAGATAGATGGAGGTCATCTGGATATAAAGACCAGTGATTTCCTGCAATACAGCTATGCCGGTATGTTAAAAAGAGATGCCTGTTTCTTCTATGACAAAGAGAATGTCTGTCATACACAGATACCCTGCAAAGGAAAGATCTCCAAGAAAGGTCTCTACCTCTCTGCTTTCAAAGACCGTCTGACGGTCGATGTCACTAAAGCTACGATACATGTAAACCATTTGAATGTTGACCTTAAAGCACTTTTTCAGTCACGTGAACGAAAAAGAACAAGCACGATGAAAAAAACACAAAATAAAACATTGCGTATCTTTGGTAAAAAAAGTAACCTCAGGTATAAAGAATTTACACTTGTGACAGACAACTATAATATTGCCATTGCACCCAATGGTAACATCAATGCTGAAGGGAAGCTTGGAAGTGACAAGGTAAGCCTTAAAAAAATTGGCAAAAATATACAAATAGAAGCCAATCGCATTAAAGACCGTCTACTGCATCCTCTTATCAATTTTAATGGCTTGCATCAGGGACGCTACAGTTTTAAAGCATCAGGAGATCCTGACAAAGTGATCTATGGAGAGGTAGGTATTGAAGGGGGAGTGATGCGTGATTTTAAAGCCTACAACAATACACTTGCCTTCATTAATACCCTTCCGGCACTGGCGACCTTGCACAGTCCCGGGTATTCAAAACAAGGTTTTCACATTGAAAAAGGTGTGGCAAAATACCGAAAAATAGGACAGAAGATCATTTTTGACTCTATTGTTATTAAAGGAGAATCAGCCAGTTTTGTTGGTAAAGGAGTCATAGATTTGGAGAAGAACAGTATCAATATGAAACTGGCCATACAGACAGCCAGGGAGCTGGGAAAAGTCGTAGGAAGTATTCCTCTGCTCGGGTATATATTGATGGGCGATGACAAAAGTATGACTGTAGGATTGAAGATCACAGGTTCTCTCTCCAAACCAATCGTAGAAACATCAGCGACCAAAGAGTTATTGAAACTTCCTCTTGATCTGATAAAAAGAACCTTTCAGTCACCGGGGCACATAGTGAATAAAACGGAAGAAGAGAAACAAAAAGAAGCCAGGGAAAAGGCTTCAAAAAAGAAAAAAATAGAAAAACAACCAAAAGTATTCAACAAGATCGCTCCTTAAACAGAGCGAAAAAGACTATTCATTCCTTAACACAGTTAAAGGGTTTGTCTGTGCAGCTTTTCTTGCCGGATAGAGTGCCGAGAGAAGAATGATCACTGATGTTCCCAGAATAATAAGTCCAAAATCACCCATGCTCAGATCAACAGGCAGTTTACTGCTGCCGTAGACATCTGCAGGCATGGAGATAATGTCAAACGTGGT
The DNA here is from genome assembly GCA_015663065.1 of Sulfurovum sp. GTDB lineage: Bacteria > Campylobacterota > Campylobacteria > Campylobacterales > Sulfurovaceae > Sulfurovum. The sequence goes on along the minus strand of DQSX01000032.1, from coordinate 12,708 downwards.
CAAGAGCCAGATACCGAAACTTCCAAGCAGTGCACCTGCCAAAATACCTGCTGACCCTATGATAAGTCCCAGCTTGAAGAAGATAGACCTTATCTCAGTTTTGCTGGCACCCAGTGTTCGCATCAATGCAATTTCGGAGCGTCTGCTCATCACTGTCATAAGCAAAGAGGAGATGATGTTCAAAGAAGCGACAAGAATGATAAGCAGCAAGACCAGAAAGAGGGCTTTCTTCTCCATCTCCATGGCGGCAAAAAAGTTTCCGTTCTGCTGCCACCAGCCTTCCACAATGACTGTTTCAGGTACTATTTGCCGTATTTTGTCTATCTCTTTCATGGGGTCTTCAGTGTAAATGTGTAAACCGTCATAGACGCCATCTTGTCGTTTAAGCAGCTTTTCAAAAGCTTCCAAAGAGGTATACATAATGGCTTTGTCATAGGCTTTGAGACCGGAGTCAAAGAGACCGTCTACCATAAAACGTTTTTGCAGCGGCATGGTACCAAAGCCCACAGCCGTCTGCTCAGAGAAGTAGAGTGTGACTTTTTGCCCTTTGGCTGCATTCATTTCATAAGAGAGTGAATCTCCCACGATCACTCTGAACTTATTGTTAGACTCTCCACGTGCCTCTTTAAAAATATGATTAATGGCAGCTTCTTTGTCAAAATCAACCCCATAAAGTAAAGAACCTTGAACCGAACCTTCATTCTTAGTAATGACCTGTGTGCTGTAGTAGGGTGAAAATTTAAAATGCGGAAACTCTTTTTGAAGGGTGTTTACAAGGTCATCATTGACAGAGTTTTCTTCAACAGGGAGCAGGGTCAACGGGTAGTTCATAACAAAAAGTTTTTTTGAAAACTCTTTTTGCGTACCGTTCATGATCCCCATGGCGATCATCAGTACCATCACACCCGCAGCAATACCTAAAAATGCAAGTACGGCTGAAATAAATATAAAGGGGTTTTCTTTATCGTATTTTAGATAGTGTTTGATGATGTGCCTAACAAATTTCTTGTTAGGTTTGGAGAGGGCTCTGGACATTATGCCAACAGACCTTTCTTTGGTCCGCTCTGCCCACAGCAGTTTTTATATTTTTTCCCTGAACCACAAGGACAAGGGTCATTTCTTTTTGGTTTTTTTGTGCCGGAGATCGGTTTTAGTTTTGCAGAATCTTCTGCGATCACACCCTCTTCATAAGACTGGTTCAGCTGTGCATCAGCTACATCACTTTCCAACTCTTCTCTTATCTGCTCGATGGCTGCCTCTTCTTCTTCTGGAGAGTTGAAGTCGAACTGTACAAGGTGCAGTACTTTTACCGCTTCACGCTTAATACGTTCTACAAGGTCTGTAAAGAGTTTATAAGAGTCCTGCTTGTACTCTGTAAGCGGATCTTTCTGGTTGTACCCTCTCAGCCCGATACCGGTTTTGAGTACATCCATCTCATGGAGGTGGTCTCTCCACTGCGGATCAAGTACCTGAAGGTACAGGATACGTTCAATCTCTTTTCTCTGTTCAGGGTCAAGCTGGGACATCTTCTCTTCATAAATATTCTCCATCATCTCCATGATCATCTCTGCAAGCTCTTCAGGTTCCTTGTCTGTAAAATGCTGATGATCCACTTCTGTATGAAGTTCTTCTTTAATAAGTTCTCCGAGTTTTTCTATGTTGAAGTCTTCTTTTGGCATACCGTCAAAAATTTCACACTCAGCCAGAAGATACTCAATATATTCTTTCCGATTCTCTTTGATTTTCGCATCAATATCGAATTCCTTATCAAGAAGCTGATTTCTGAATGCATAGATCACTTTTCTCTGGTGGTTGGCAACATCATCGTACTCAAGAATGTGTTTTCTGGACTCATAGTGTTGGTTCTCTACTTTTTTCTGTGCTTTTTCAACAGATCTTGTTACGATCTTGGAGTCGATGTATTCACCCTCTTCAACACCGAGTTTATTCATGATATTTCTGATCTTATCTCCACCGAAAATGCGCAGAAGGTTGTCATCCAGGCTTAGAAAGAACTGACTCTCACCCGGATCACCCTGACGACCTGAACGACCTCTTAACTGGTTGTCGATACGTCTACTCTCATGACGCTCTGTTCCCAGGATCATCAGTCCCCCAAGCTCTCTGACTTCATCATCGATCTTAATGTCAACCCCACGGCCGGCCATATTCGTAGCCACGGTTACTGCACCTTTTTGCCCTGCATTCATAATAATCTCTGCTTCATGTTCATGGTTTTTTGCATTGAGCATATTGTGCGGGATCTTCTCTTTTTTAAGTCTCGCATCGATCATTTCAGATTTTTCAATAGAAGCAGTACCAATGAGTACAGGCTGTCCTTTTTCATTAAGCTCTCTCACCCTTTTTACTACTGCATCGAGTTTTTCACGTTCTGTATTGTAAATAAGGTCATTTTTATCAATTCTTGCAATGGGTACATTGGTAGGGATGGAGATCACTTCGAGGTTATATATCTGTGAAAATTCTGTGGCTTCAGTTTGTGCTGTACCCGTCATACCGGCGAGTTTTTCATAGAGTCTGAAATAGTTCTGATAAGTGATCTCAGCGAGTGTTTGCGACTCTTCCTGTATCTCTACATTCTCTTTGGCTTCGAGTGCCTGGTGCAGCCCTTCTGAGTATCTGCGTCCCTCAGAGAGTCTTCCCGTAAACTCATCAACAATGATGATCTCATTATTCTGTACCACATAATCCACATCTTTTTCAAAAATATAGTGAGCCTTGAGCGCCTGGTCCAGGTGGTGTGAAAGTGCTGCATTTTCAAGAGAGTAAAGATTATCAACTTCAAAAAGATCTTGTGCTTTTTGAAGTCCCTCTTCGGTCATGACAATGGTTCTGTTCTTCTCATCTACAATGAAATCACCCGTAGTCTGCTCATCTTCACCTGCTTTTGTCTCTATCTTTTCTCCGCGCTGCATTTGTTTTGCAATGGCATCTGCTCTGGCGTAATAGTTATGGTCTCTTTGTGTCGGTCCGGAGATGATAAGCGGTGTTCTCGCTTCATCGATGAGGATGGAATCTACTTCATCGACGATGGCATAGTAGTGTGCGCGCTGCACTTTCTCTTCTTCACGTACTTTCATGTTGTCACGGAGGTAGTCAAAACCATATTCATTGTTTGTACCGTAAGTGATGTCTGCAGCATATTGTGCCTGTCTGCCCATATCGTCATGGATGTCAGCAGTCAGACATCCTACCGTGTAGCCCAAAAACTCATAAAGCTTACCCATCTCTTCGGAGTCTCTTTTTGCCAGGTAGTCATTCACTGTTACTACATGTACTCCTTTACCTGTCATGGCATTGAGGACAACGGCAAGTGTGGCAACAAGTGTCTTACCTTCACCGGTCTTCATTTCCGCAATGTTGCTGTCATTGAGGGTCATCCCCCCGACCATCTGTACATCGTAGTGTCTAAGTCCCAGTGTTCGTTTACTCGCTTCTCTGGTGATAGCAAATGATTCATAAAGTACAGAGTCTAAAGTCCTCTCGCCACTTTTTACCGCTTCTTTCAGTGTGTTGAATGCTGCTTTAAGTTCATCATCATTTAACTTTTCATAATCTGCTTCAAGTGCATTGATGTTTTTTACTTTTTTGAGGTAGTTTTTAACAATTTTGTCATTTTGGGTGCCAAAGAGCTTTAGAACACTTTTTATCATCTTTATTTGCCTAGTTATGGTTTAATGGCAATGATTTTATCTAAAAAGTGTTTATACACTGTTGATACACGATTTTTTGCCATAATCACTGTTATGTAAAGTGGTGTTTTTGGTAATTTAATATATAATAAACACTTTTATATTATACGAAGGATTTGTATGAGACAACTTTTATTGATTTTTACACTAAGTATATTTATCTTTGCTAAATCTATCAATATTCCAGAGAATTTTCAGGCAAATTTTACACAAATGATCACAAACCCTAAGAAAAAAGTCATCAATTATTCTGGAAAAGTCTATTTTTCAGAGGCATCAAAATTGAAGTGGGAATATAAGAAACCGACTAAAAAAGAGGTTTGTACCAATGGTTTGGAGCTTCTGGTGGTTGACCACGATCTAGAACAGGTCTCCAAATACAATATCTCCAAAGGTTTTAATTTGAGCGAAATATTGAAAAAAGCAAAGTATCACAGCAAGAAACTCTATCTGGCAGACTATGACGGGAAAAAATACACGATACAGGTTGACAAAAACAACAGACTACAGGCAGTGGCCTATTTTGATGACCTGGATAATAAAGTGCAAATTGCATTTAGAAAAGTCAAATACGGAAAAGGTAAACTCTCTTCTAAAAAAATGACCTGTAGCTATCCGAAATCGTATGACATAATAAGGGGATAATATGGATGAACTGCTTTGTAAAATAAACGATGATTCAGGCTTCATGGTCCTTATAGCCATTGCGATCGTGATCCTGCTTTTTGTGGTATTGATGGTGGTGACCTCAAGTATGCGTATTAAAAGCTATAAAGACAGGTTTATCAATATACAGATAGACAACCAGGAGAAAGATGCACTCATCTCCAGCCTGCAGGAAGAGCTGAAAGCACTGCAGATAAAAAATGCAAAAAACGAACAGGAACTTCAGCGTTTTGCAGAGACAAAAAAAATACTCGAAGAGACTGAAAGTAAACTGGAACGTCTGCAGACAACAAGTGCCGCACTTGAAAAGCTGCAGGCTGAAACAAGATCTGAACTGGACCATACATCAACGACGCTGGCTAAACTGACTGAAGAGCACAGAACGATCAGGGAAAAATTTGAAGCACTACAGGAAGACAACAATAAACTGCATGTCAATAATGCACGGCTTCTCATGAAACTTGAGAGTGAAGCACGGTTTGCTACAGAGATGGGAAAAAAACAAAACAGCGGTGATGCCTAGTGAAAAAGCAGCGTATCTTCTACAGTGAAGAGATTGGGGAGTACCAGGAAAAAGCATCCAAAGTCTTTAAAAGATCCGGAAAAATAGAACGTAAATTTTATGAAGAGGAGTCTTTAAAACTCCAGTACGAGTTGGTAAAGCTTCAAAAATGGGTCATAGACAATGAGCAAAGAGTACTGGTCATTTTTGAAGGGATGGATACGGCAGGGAAAAGCTCAACCATTAAAGAGTTTAACAGCTACCTAAACCCCAGAGAAGCACGTTCTGTAGCATTGCCTAAGCCTAACTCCAAAGAGCTTGGACAGTGGTATTTCCAAAGACACCTCAAACAGATACCCAATGCCGGAGAGATCGTCTTTTTTGATCGTTCATGGTACAACCGGGCAGGTATTGAACAGATCTTTGGTTTTTGTACACAAGAGCAGCACGATCACTTTTACAGACAGGTCAATGGGGTAGAAGAGATGCTGGTAGATGACAAGATATACTTTTTCAAATTTTATTTGAACATCTCTTATGAAACGCAGGCAGACCGTATAAAAGACAGAGAAGATGACAGGCTCAAAAGCTGGAAACTCTCTGAGATGGATTACAAGTCACATGCAGCTTACCCGGAGTATGAGAAGTTAAGAGACAAGATGTTCACCCTTTCAGGGACCGACTATGCCCCCTGGTGCGAACTTGATGCCAATGACAAAAAAAGAGCCAGGCTCAACGCGGTGAGGTATCTGCTTTTCAATATAGACTATGAAGGCAAAGATGACTCTGTGGTCACCGGTGTAGATAAAAAGATAGTCAAATTTCACAATAAAGGAAAATATTATGCAAAATGTAAAGATATGGCATAACCCAAGATGTTCAAAATCAAGATCTGCAGCAACACTTTTAGAAGAAAAAGGCATAAACGCTGAAGTGGTCAAGTACCTCGATACACCGCCAAGCAGAGAAGAGATCGTAGCGGTGTTAAAGATGCTTGGTATCTCAGCACGTGAGTTGATGCGTACCAAAGAAGAGATCTACAAAACACTGGATCTTAAAAATGAAAATGATGAAGAAAAACTCATCGATGCCATGGCAGAGAACCCAAAACTCATAGAGAGACCGATCGTCATCAAAGACGGAAAAGCAGCGATAGGCAGACCCATAGAGAATATTATATCTCTTTTAGATGCATAGGTGGGATTTCCCATCATTACTCCAACTTCCCATTCCCATAATTTTCAAAGAGGTAATCTACAACTGTGTCGATGTCTTTCTGGGTTTTAATGGGCGCTTTAAAGACTACGATCATCTTCATGACTTTTTCTCGCCAAAACTTTTTAGACTGTAAGCCTTGATTGACCGTGTATCCCCATGAGTGGCACATGTTGCATTTTCCTTTGGTGGAGTACATCCCTTTGCCTTCTTTCATGGGGAAGTCTACGTAAGGCATGGTGATGCCGGTATTGGACTGGGAAAAGAGTGTAACGTTTATTAAAACAAGTATAAATAATAATTTTTTCACTACACGACCTCCACTTTAACTTCATCAATACCGTTGTATTTGTATCCGCCGCGATTCCACTGTATATCTTTGGCAAAAGGTTGTACTTCACCTTTTTTATTGCTGGCTCTACAGAGAATGTTTTGTTGTCCGTAGCTTTGTGGTTTGAAAGAGTAGGTGAAAGCTCTGTATGCATATTTACCCTCTTTACCGTCATCAAGCACTGCCTTAGTCCAGCTGGCGCCATCGTCTGTAGAGATTTCTACTTTTGCAATGCCGTGACCTCCGTCAAATGCAACCCCCCGTACCACAAGATCAGCATCTTTTTTTACCTTTGTACTGGTTATAGGATAGCCTATGAGAGAGTTAACATTCATCTCTTCAATGGGTTTGGTCTTTTGCGCTAAACTGTCCGGTGTTTCACACTCGCAGTCATTGTCCGGTATGCGGTAGGCATGGTCCATAAAGTGCAGCTTCTGTCTCTCTTTGGTCACTGTAATATTGCAGAGCATCTTGATCCAGGAGTCTGAGTAGAAACCGGGAAGTATCAGTCTGATCGGGTATCCGTTAAGGTAAGGCAGATCTTCACCGTTCATTTCATAGGCGATGATGATATCGTCATGCATCTCTTCAAGTTTAAGTTCACGTACAAAATTGGCTGTTTCAGCATAGACAGCTTTTTCTTCACCATTAAAGCCTATCCATGCGGCCTCTTTTTTGAGACCTGCTTTTTGAAGTACATCTTTGAGTCTTGCCCCTTTCCATTTGGCACAACCCATGGCACCAACTCCCCATTGTATCCCTCCCGCAGTGGGCTGAAAGGCAGTGCGGTTGTTCCCACCGCATTGCAGCACAGCAGTCAGCTCTACGGCTTCAAATTCTGTTTTAAGTGTTTTCAGTGAGACTTTGATCTCTTTTTCCACCTCTCCGTTGATATGTATGAAAAATGTATTTAGGTTGATGTAGGTAGGGATGACAGGCATGTGCCAACGTACAAAAAAGAGGTCATTGGGTGTGAGTGCAGAGGTAAATACCTCTCTTGGTGTCTCAAGTAATGGGGGTCTGTCAGAGTAGGTGATGAGGGGTCTTTTTTGGGGAAATGCAATGTCTGAGACTTTTCTATTGTCCACAGGATGTACCGTTTGGGCAGCCCCTACAGTAGTGCTTCCTACAGCAGCACTCCCCGCTACTGTCAGTGCTTTTTTAAAAAAATCTCTTCGTTCCATGCATTCCCCCCTTTTTTTGTCATAGAAGAATTATACTAAAAATAACTAATTTTTTCGTCATATTTTCACTTTCAGAACATTATGATAAAATCGCATTAATTAATGACAGAAGGATATCATTTGCTAAGTACAGTAAATTTAACACAACGTTACGGAAAGAGAGTACTTTTTGACAAGATCAACATGACAATGGATGTGGGGAAACGCTATGGGCTCATCGGTGCCAATGGGGCGGGTAAATCAACTTTTATGAAGATCCTTGCAGGAGAACTTGAACCAAGTGACGGTGAAGTACAGCTTCAGCCGGGACTGAAACTGGGAATGCTTTCTCAAAACCAGTATGCGTTTGAAGAGTATACTCTGACAGATGCCGTACTTTACGGTAATAAAAAGCTTTATGATGCACAAAAAGAGAAAGAGAAACTCTATATGGAGGGTGACTTTGAAGACGATGCGGTCAATAACCGTCTGGGTGAACTTGAAATGATCTGTGCCGACGAAGACCCGACCTATGAGTCTGATGTCAAAATAGAAAAACTGCTTCAGTCATTAGGTTTTCCTGTTGATCAGCATGGAGAGCTTATGTCTTCATTGACAGGTGGTGACAAATTCAAGATCTTGCTGGCACAGGTTCTTTTCCTTAAGCCGGATGTATTGCTGCTCGATGAGCCTACGAACAACCTTGATATGGAGACGATCTCATGGCTTGAGAATGAGTTGAAACGTCACGAAGGTACACTGATGGTCATCTCTCATGACAGACACTTCCTTAACGGTGTCGTAACACACATTCTTGACCTTGACTTCCAGAATATCCGTGAATTTACAGGAAACTACGACGAGTGGTACATTGCTGCAAACCTCATAGCAAAACAGGCAGAAACAGATAGAAATAAAGCACTTAAAGAGAAAGAAGAGCTTGAAGGGTTCATCGCAAGATTTTCTGCGAATGCCTCCAAAGCAAAGCAGGCAACATCTCGTCAAAAACAACTGGATAAACTCGATGTGCAAGCCATTAAACTCTCGTCAAGACGTGACCCGTCCATCATGTTCAAAGCACACAGAGACATTGGAAATGAAGTGCTTGAAGTGGAAGGTCTTTCTAAATCGTATGATGGTGAGACTGTCTTTGAAAACCTGACATTCAAGATCAACAAGGGTGACAAAATTGCTCTTATCGGTACCAACGGTGTAGGTAAAACCACACTGCTTAAAATCCTCATGGAAGAGATAGAAGCAGATGCCGGAAAATTCAAATGGGGACAGACCATTACCCACTCGTATTTTCCACAGAATACGACAGACCTTGTAGTAGGCGATGAAGAGTTGCCACAGTGGATACAGGGCTTTGACGTAAAATGGCACATTGATGACATTCGTAAAACACTAGGCCGTATGCTTTTCTCAGGGGAAGAGCAAAAGAAAAAGATCAATGCCTGTTCAGGTGGAGAAAAGCACCGTGTTATGCTAAGCAAGATCATGATGGATTCATCAAACTTCCTGGTCATGGATGAGCCGAACAATCACCTTGACCTTGAAGCGATCGTTGCATTGGGTGAAGCACTGCATAACTATAAGGGTGGAGTGATCTGTGTCTCTCACGATAGAGAACTCATCGATGCATTTGCCAACCGTATCATTAAATTCAATGAGGATGGTACAGTGATCGACTTTGAAGGTGACTATGAAGCCTTTGTAGAGCAGCACGGACATTAAAATATAAAGGAGTAGAGATGCTAATAGATTTTAAAGATAGAGTGCTGAATGAGAAATATAATCTCATGGCACAGCTTATTATCCCTCGTCCTATTGCATGGATAGTCACTGAGGGGGAAGTAATTAACATCGCTCCTTTCTCTTACTTTACAGGTCTCTCCTCAAATCCTCCTACGATGATCGTATCTATTGGCCATCGCCCTGATGGGACAGCAAAAGATACACTGCGAAATTTGCGTGAAACTAAAAAATGTGTAGTATGCATGGTAGATGAATCGTATCTGGAAGCAATGCATTACAGTTCTAAAGGTTTAGATGCAAGTCAAAGTGAAGCTGAAGTGTTCGATATAGCCACACAGAAGGTATTTGATGATTTTCCTCCGATGGTCGCAGGTGTCAAAGCAGCGTTTTTTTGTGAATATTTGCAAGAAGTAGACTTAGAAGGAAGCAAAACCATCCCTGTGATCATAGAGATCAAACATCTTTATATTGATGAGAGTATCATCACAGATAGTGAAAAAATGAGTTTAGAGTTAGATGCCATCGCACGCATTGGAAAGTCTTATGCAAAACTCGGAGAGAAGATCACACCACCGGTCATACATTAGGATGCTTGATAAAGCGTTACCTCTTCATCTATTTTCTCTGCTAAATTGTCTCTAACTGTTTCTAAATCAAATTCATTTTGTAAATGCATCCAGAACTCTGCACTGTTACCAAAAAACTTTATCGAATACTTCGTCTATATCCATTAAGTCAGCACGGTCTGCTTGCGCTAAAGCTTCTTGCACATCTTTTATAATAGATTTCAGATTGTTTCTTGCATGAGAGTAATTGACAGCTTGCATAGGACATCCTTTAGTACAATATATTGCCAATTTTAGACTGAAATATAATGAGAAGTCAATGATGCCTTTATGAGTAAATTTAGTTTAGTTTATATTTGTAAAGACTGTCTGTACATCTTCATCGTCTTCTAGTTTGTCAATGAGGGTTTCTATCTCTTCTAGGTGCTCTTCTGGAAGGTCTATGGGTGTATTGGCAATGTACTCAAGTGTTGCTTTTTTTACTTCAATATTCATATCTTCCAACGCTTTGGAAAGTTCACCAAATGATGTAAAGTCACCGTAAATTCTAACGATGTTGATATCTTCACCATCTTCCTGCGGCTCAACATCTTCTTCTATCTCTTCAAGACCAAAATCGATGAGTTCCAACTCTAACTCTTCTAAGTCCATTTCATCTGTTTTGTTAAATACAAAGACACATTTCCTTGTGAACATGAAGTTTAAAGACCCTGAAGTGAGCATCTCAGCACCGTTACGTGCCAAGATGGCTTTAACATTGGCAACGGTTCTTGTGTTGTTGTCTGTGGCACATTCGATGATCATCTGTACACCGTGACCGGCTTTGACATCATAAGTAAGCTCTTTAATATCTGCAAGATCTTTTGCTGCTGCTCTTTTAACAGCGGCATCGATGTTGTCTTTTGGCATATTTTGTGCTTTTGCATTCAAAATGGCAGTACGAAGTTTAGGGTTCATGTCCGGGTCCATGCCGCCTTCTTTGGCTGCCATAGTGATGATCTTGCCCAGTTTAGGGAAGACTCTTGACATAGTTCCCCATCGTTTCATTTTTGCTGCTTTACGGTATTCAAATGCCCTACCCATATCTCTTTCCTTCGTATAATATTGGCGTTATTATACTCCTAAGTCACTTTAAAGTTTCGGTCAGTATATTGTTCTTATGAAATTAAACGAATTAAAACTAACAAACCCCTATTTAAATCTGCCTGATGAGTGCCATGACAGAGTAAAGCCTGCACCCCTTAAAAATGCATTTCTCATTCATGCCAATGAAGAAGTGGCAAAGATGCTGGATATTGATGTAGAGGAGCTCAATACAGAATCATTTGCAGCTTTTGCCAACGGTGCTTTGGCTTTGGAAGGATCCGATACTTTTGCCATGTGTTATGCCGGGCATCAGTTTGGTTTTTTTGTAGAGAGATTGGGTGATGGTAGAGCTATCAATATAGGAACCATTAATAATTTACATATGCAACTTAAAGGAGCAGGGCAGACTAAATATTCCCGTTCCGGAGACGGACGTGCTGTTTTACGTTCTTCGATCCGTGAATATCTGATGTCTGAAGCGATGCATGGACTGGGCATTGAGACGACAAGAGCATTGGCACTCATGGGTTCCAAACATGAAGTCTATAGACAAACATGGGAGAAGGGGGCCATGGTACTTCGTGTTTCCCCTTCCTGGGTGCGTTTTGGTACCTTTGAGTACTTTGCCCATAAAAAGAAGTACAAAGAGTTGGAAGCATTGGCAGACTATGCCATTGCTGAGTCTTATCCTCATTTGGCGGATGAGGAAAATAAATACTTCTATTTCTTTGCAGAAGTGGTTGGTAAAACGGCCAGACTCATGGCAGAGTGGCAGGCAGTCGGCTTTAACCATGGAGTGATGAATACTGACAATATGTCCATAGCCGGACTCACCATTGACTACGGTCCGTATGCCTTTTTGGATGACTATGATTTTGCTTTCATTTGTAACCACACAGACCAGTACGGACGTTACAGTTTTGGTTCACAACCTAATGTGGGAGAGTGGAATCTGCGTGCCTTGATGGTAGCGCTGGCACCATTGGTAAAGAGTGATGAGTTGCAAAAGGTCATGGGGCATTATTCAAAGTTTTACACGGAACACTATTTAAATCTCATGACAAAAAAACTTGGTTTTGATCAACATAAAGATGAAGACTTGAATCTGATCAAACACCTTTTGGGAATGATGCAGGGACTCTCCATAGACTATACACTCTTTTTCAGAACACTAAGCCGATACAACGGTGACAGAAAGGAGCTGCTGAAACTGGGACTTTACCACACACCGATGAATGACTGGCTGCATGACTACGATGAACGACTCGAAGAGAACAGCTCCACAGAAGAAGAGAGACAGGCAAAGATGTTGCAGACCAATCCAAAGTTTGTACTTAAGAACTACATGCTCCAGGAAGCCATAGATAAAGCAGAAGAGGGTGACTATACTTTAGTCAACGACCTTTTTGATATTGCACAAAATCCCTATGCTGAGCACGAAGAACATGAACCATGGGCAGAAGCTACACCGGATGAGTTTAAGAACAGGAAGCTTTCTTGTAGCTCATAATCGTTATAATTTTTAAATTTTTGAGGAGTGTGATATGACACTAGAAGAACTACAAACAACTATAAGAAGTGAAGTAGGTGTACTCCTCTATTTCTCAGGAGAGAACTGCAATGTCTGCCATGCACTCAGACCAAAATTTAAAGATCTGTTCGACAAAGAGTTTTCACAGATCAAACAGATTTATCTGGATGCGCATGA
>DQSX01000183.1 GCA_015663065.1 Sulfurovum sp. | reverse complement strand
GGGGCTAAAAGTCCACCTTTGCCTGTAAGCTTTTTACCGTTCCTAAACTCTTTGAGTATTTCATCAAAATCAAATTCGTATTCTTCTTCCATTGTCAGTCCTTGATAGTATTTTATCAGACTGACACGGAATTTCTAACACTCCCCCATATGAAGGAAGCAGTGTTCCTGACCGCAAAATAAATCTGCCTACCTTACAGGTAGATCACCTCTTCAGGCTCAACAATATGTACTTTCAGACTTAAAGCATTCTCTATCACACTTCTCAAGATCACCTGTTTGTCCTTCTCTCCATGAATGAGATAGACTGTTTTCAGATCATCCATCCGGGAGATCCATTTAATAATGGCACTCTGGTCGGCATGGGCTGAAAAACCGTTGATCGTATGAACAGATGCCTTGATAAGAATATCTTCGTTATATATTTTTACCCATCTGGCACCATCTACAATATGTCTTCCAAGGGTCCCCTGTGCCTGATATCCTACAAAGATAACGGCATTTTTTCTGTTCCAGAGACGGTTCTTGAAGTGATGCAGGATACGCCCGCCGGTACACATACCGCTTCCGGCAATAATAATAGCACGCCTGTCGACATCATTGATCTTCTTTGATGCTTCCACATCCAGTGTATAGACCAGCGGCTCAAAATCGAACACTGTGCCCTTTTGTTCTTTGCCAACCTGACACCTTTTGCTGAGAAGTTCCGAATATTTTTTGTAAACATCTGTTGCCCGTGTAGCCATAGGAGAGTCAAGAAATATCTGGCAATGAGGCAGCTCTTTTCTCTCATACATCTCTTTAAGAATACAGAGCAGCTCCTGGGTACGTTCCACAGCAAAGGAAGGTATAATAACATTCCCCCACTCATGAAGTGTATCGATGATCACCTGTTTGAACTCTCTCACCGTGGCTTCTGCACTTTGGTGGTCTCTGTCACCATAGGTCGATTCAACATAGAGATAATTGGTGTGGGTACATTTCTCCAGAGGCGGAAGTACCATATCATTGTCATTTCCTATATCTCCGGAGAAGACAATGGTCTGCCTTACATTGTTTTCCCTATAGTTGATCTCAATAAATGCCGACCCGAGAATATGTCCTGCATTATGATAAACCACATCCACCCCCTTTTGCGGTTCAAAGGCAGCACCATATTCCGGATAGTGCCAGGCAAGACTGAAAGCATCTTCGACATCACTCTCTTCATACAGAGGGGCTCTCACCTCCTTCTCCTTTCCTCGTCGTAATGCTTTTCTATAGTTTGTCTTGAAATCTTCCTTCATAATCTTTGCACTGTCAAGCAGGATCACTTCAGCAAGATCCCTCGTCGCACTGGTAGCATAGATGGCACCGTTAAAGCCCTCTTTTACCAGTTTGGGAATACGTCCTATATGATCAAGGTGTGCGTGTGTCAGAAACAGATAATCGATATCAGAGGGATCAAAGTCGAATGGACCGTAGTTGCGTTCTTCCTCTTTTCCTTGAAACATACCGCAATCGATCAATATGTTCGGACCGCCATCAATGCTTAGCAGGTGACAGGAACCTGTCACTGTCTCTGCTGCACCGTAAGAAACTACTGTTGCCATCATTACCCTTCTTTCAATTATAATTTAGACCTTCCTGATACTATTGTACTCCTGTTTGTGTATATTCTTTGTTAAAACTATCTCTCTTCGCGAAACTCACATTCTCCACTGTTGTCATCACATGGAAATTCAATGTAGTGATACTCGCCAAACCTTTCAGAAACAACATCCCAGTTGATAAGTTCCCACCACTTCTCAAGATAGTCTGCTCTAGCATTTCTGTAGTCTATATAATAGGCATGTTCCCAGACATCACAGGTGAGCAGAGGAGTGTGTCCGTAAAGTATCGGGTTGTCGGCATTGGAGCGTGACTCTATGATCAAATGGTTCTCCCTGTTCACGCTCAGCCATACCCAGCCCGAACCGAACAGACCTGCAGCACTCTCAAGAAAACTCTTTTTGAATATTTCTATTGAACCAAAATCACGCTCTATCCACTCTTTAAGCATTCGAGAGGGTTCACTCTTCTGCATACTCATACCGCTAAAATAGAAATCATGGTTATAGACTTGTGAAGCATTGTTGAAGATCGCATCCCCAGACTTCTTAATGATCTCTTCAAGAGACATCTCTTCAAACGGGCTTCCCTCGATCAGGGCATTTAGTTTGGTTAGATATCCCTTATGGTGTCTGCCATAGTGATATTGTATGGTTTCTGCCGAAATATAAGGCTCAAGTGCATTCTCATCAAACGGCAACTCCATTAATACATGTTTCATAACTTCTCCTTTGTTCTACCCTCGGAAAGAGAGTAATAGTATTATATGGTTATCTTAAGGAGTCTGTATGGAATATGTGTGTACTGATGAATGCTCTCTTTGTGAGCAGAATATTTTCACTCTTCACCATGGATCAGGTCTTTGAACCACTTATCTTCATCCAGTTTTTCCCAGGGGTAGTGTGCATAACCTATCTGTCCTTTCGCCGCGACTTCTGCATATAGGAAACTATTCTCTCCCGGCTTGTCCAGTGTGAATTTGTCTGTGATCCATCTTGGTGTAAGAGGGAACTTCTCTGCGATCATTTGTGACAGATCCTCATCTTTGATCTGTGTAAGAGCAGTGTGTAGTGTATCAACCGTAACAGAGATCGGGCGTGGTTCAGCGATCACATAAGAGAGCTGTACCAGTGCTTTTCTTGCAAGTCCTGAAGCAACAATATGTTTTGCCAGCCATCTGGCAGCATAAAGTGCCGACCGGTCAACCTTACTGTAATCCTTGGAGCTCTGTGATCCTCCGCCTACAGGGGCATACCCTCCGTATGTGTCGCACACTGTTTTTCTTCCGGTCAGACCTGAGTCAGCTATGGGAGAATGCATGACGAATCTTCCTGTATTGTTGATATAGAATACTATAGAACTCTCGTCAAAATGTCCTCTCTTGAACTTCACCTCCTCCGCTATGATCTTTTTCACCAGAAGATGGACTTCCTGCGGTTGTGTGGAACTACTGTGAGGTATCGCTACAATGATCTTTGCGATACGTTCTGGATGACAATTATCAAAATTTTCCTTGCTTCCATAGTCCATGACCACTTCTGTTTTTATGTCCACACCAAAGGTCTCGGGATGTTCCAAAGCATATTGGTACAGCACATCCCTGATCTGACGTGCATAGGAAAAAGCTGTGGGCATATAGTCATCACGCTCACTTGTTGCATAACCAAACATTATCCCCTGATCACCGGCACCTATCTCATTACCCTCCTTGACAACACCCATAGTGATATCAGGAGACTGCTTGCTGACATAAACCCCAATCTCTGTCTCCTCGGGGAAAAGTGTTTCCCCTTTTTGAAATCCCCTCTCAGGATATCCTATCTTTTTAAGGGCTTCTATGGCTGTCTTCTTATAAAATCCGGTATCTACGGATGCTATGGTCTTGACCTCTCCGCCTATAAAAATATGTTTTCCGCTGATAAATACTTCAGTTGCCACTCTGGCGTCCGGATCAAGCTGCAGGAGTCTGTCTACGATAGAATCTGCAATAATATCGGCACATTTATCCGGGTGTCCTGCAGATACGGATTCGGAAGCAAAAAGATACATGATAAACTCCTATTTTCTATTTATCTGGTTCTGTAATACATCATAACATAAGAGGTTATCTATCTGCAACCATTCGTTTCCTTTTTGTAGTATAATAGAAAAGCGGGCTCTCAAAGACAGAGCAAAAGGAGACAGAATGTCAGTAACAGCATGGTTAAGTATAAAGCTTAAAAGCGGTAAGGTCCTATGTCAGGCATGTTCCCAGGCCTGCACACTTGAAGAGGGCGAATATGGGATATGCGGGGTACGAAAAGTCGAAGATGGAGAACTTAAACTGCTCGTCTATGGACTTGCTGCAGCAGTTAACATCGACCCGGTAGAGAAAAAGCCGATGTTCCATTTTATACCGGGAAGCACTGCCTTTTCTATAGGCACCGTAGGTTGCAACTTCTCTTGTCAATTTTGCCAGAATTTTTACATCTCCCAATATCCGAAAGAACACAACCAGAAAATACTCGGCAGAGAACTACTGCCGGACAAGATCGTAGAACTTGCTTTGGAGAACAAATGCCGATCAATCGCCTATACATACAATGAGCCGATCGTCTTTTTTGAATATACCTATGATACGGCAAAGCTTGCACATGAAAGAGGCCTGAAGAACATCTACGTTACCAGCGGATTTGAAACACACAAGGCCATAGATCTGCTTGCACCCTATATTGACGGCATGAACATAGATATCAAAGGTTTTACAGAGGAGTTCTATGAAGAGATCTGCGGTGCCAGACTCAAACCGGTACTGGAGTGTGTCAAGTATGCACATGAGAAAGGGATATGGATCGAGATAACAACACTGCTGATCCCGGGCAAGAATGACTCAGAGGAAGAGGTCCGGAATATCGCAAAGTTCATTGCGAAACTTGATCCGGCAATCCCCTGGCATCTCTCCGGATTCTACCCTATGTATAAAATGCTCGATATCCCTCCCACTCCCGGCCAGACCCTTCGAAGAGCATATGATATAGGCATAGAAGAAGGACTGAAATATGTCTATGTAGGCAATATAGAGGATGAAGCGCATGAATCAACCTACTGTCCAAAATGCAATACGATGGTCATAAACAGAAGAGGGCATATCGGACAGTATGTCATTAATAAACTGGATGAGAGAGGAACCTGTTCCCATTGCGGCTATGTTCTTGAAGGAATATGGCGTTAAACTATACCGTTCTCTCTCCAAAAAAGCGCTTCATCTGCTCCATTGTGAAATATGAAACAGATTTTCATATCATATCCCTCCTCCAGAAAATCTTTGACGGTCTCATAGGCGATAGATGCTGCATCCGCTTTGGGACAGCCATATACTCCTGTAGATATGGGCAGGAAATGCGATCTCCCTGCACATCAAACGGTCTTACTTTTCATACTCCATCCCCAGCTTAAGAAGATCAGCACAGATTGTATACTTTTTAAAAGCAATCTCTTTAATATCTTTGTGCAAAAACCCTCCCTCATTGTAACAGACAACAGAACTTCTTTCTCCTGCGATCAATCCGTCAATAGCACTGGTAACAAAACGGTAAGCCATAAGTCTGTCATTTACAGTCGGATTTCCTCCACGCTGAGTGTGACCTAGAACAACTTTTCTTGACTCCATACCTATCTCTTTTTCAAACCATTCCAGAATCATGTCACTCTTCTTCAATGCTTCGGAAACTACTGCGATAAAATAGCTTCTACCCTCCTTCATCTCTTTCATGAAGCGTTTTTTATAGTTATCCAGATTATAGGGGATCTCTGGGATAAGACACATTTCCACTCCACCTGTCAGTGCTGATACAAGGGCTAAATAACCACACTCTCTGCCCATTGTCTCTATCACAAATGCTCTACTGAAAGAAGATGCTGTATCACGTACAGCATCGATAGCATTTTTGATAATATTAAGTGCTGTATCAACCCCCAGACAATATTCGGTCCCGGCAATATCATTATCAATAGTAGCCGGTATGCCGCTGAAACAGATATTACTCTCCTGTATCAGTTTCTGCATACCTTTAAAAGAGCCGTCCCCTCCCAGTACTATAACGGAAGAAATATCATGGGAGTGGAGGTTGTCAATGGCCCTGAGTCTGTATGACTTTTCCATAAAACGTTCAGAACGGGATGAACGTATCACTGTGCCTCCTCGGGTAATGATTCCTGCAACATCACTGTATTTGGCCCGGACTATTTTATTGTCTATAAGCCCTTCGAACCCATCATAGATAAGGTATGGCATAAACCCTTTTGCCTGCGTGTATTCGACAAAACGCTTCAGTGCAGCATTCATACCGGAGACGTCACCGCCGGAACAGAGAATGGCTATTTTTTGCATACCTTTTCCTTTTTTTGGATCGTTCATTTAAAAATTATACCATTATCCCCCGATTATTACGTTAACATAAGAGTATCAAAAAGAAGGAGCGTATTTATGACGATTAAAGAGACTAAGAAACGCTATACGATCACAGAAGAGGATAAGGCTTTTTTCTATTCTGACGCAGCCCGTGGCATTAGACTTCAGGTTGACTACTTGAAAGCCGAAACAAAAATGAAAGCTGAGGGAATCGAACACACTATCGTCGTCTTTGGCAG
>DQSX01000145.1 GCA_015663065.1 Sulfurovum sp. | reverse complement strand
CTAAGGCAGAAGATTTTGAGTCTACCAAGTCTACCAGTTCCATCACTGTGGCACAAACGTCAAACATGGGTTTAAAACGTAAGTGGGATTTTACTCTTTGGGAGCTTAAACATCGTTTAGCAGTGTCTAAAAAGAACTTTTATGTCAATTTGACAGATTTTAAGGTGTACTTATATTAATTCGATATAATATCTTCATTAATTAATATCAATTATTTTAAACAAGGTTCGTTCGTGAAGATCTCTATTATCATTATTGCCATTCTTTTTATATACGGTGCGTTTTCAACACTTTTTCATGACACTGCCATGGTAGGGAATATCGGAAAGATAGTAGGGGAGAGCAATATTTATCTTTTTGGCTATTTTGCCTATATCAATATTTTAATTCTTTTTTATCCGCTTTACAAACTCTACACAGATACATCGGTACGTAAAAATATAGATTTTTATCTGGGGTGGGTACTCTTTTTCATTGCAGCTGTGCTCTTTGAATCTCTTGTACTCGATCCTACATATGTTGGCTTCATCGGTACGCAGATACTGCAGTTTCTCGAACCGCTCATCGGAAAAGCAGGGCTTTGGTTGCTTTGGCTGATGATCATGTCACTCTCTTTGGTATTTATATTGGAAGATGATTTCTCATTTAAAGATCTTATTGTCAAAATCTTCTCTTTTGCAAAAAGAGCTGAAGGGTCAAGAAAATCAACAGTCAAAACAAAAGAGCCAAGCAAATTTCTGATGGTCTTGAAAAAAATATTTACAAACCCTTTCTCCTCTCCCAAACTTGAAGATGAAATGATGCCGGTGATAGATGAAGATCTTAAGCCTAAGCGAAAAACAGCAGCAAAAGCCGCTGCAGGAAAAAGCAGAGCTAAAAAGAGAACTGTAGCAGTCAAAAAAGCGGAAGAAGATGATGCAGTGGTGCATGAGATAGAAGAACTTGAAGAGAAAATGTATGAAGCAATAGAAGCCGATAGCAGCAAAACTACCAAAAAAAGTGCTGCCAAAGGTGTGGAGATCGTCTCTGAACTTTCTGAAAATTCCAAACTCCTTAATGAGATGGAGAAAGGTCAGGTAGCCAAACCTAAGAATTTTAAATTGCCTAAGCTTGAATTTTTGCAAAAAGCGCCTAAGGCAACCAAGAAAGTCAATGAAGCGGAGATCGACCAGAAGATTGATGAGCTGATGATGAAACTGCAACAGTTCAAAATAGACGGTGAAGTGGTACGTACCTACTCTGGACCTCTGGTAACCACATTTGAGTTCAAGCCGGCACCCAATGTAAAAGTCTCGAAGATCTTAGGGCTGCAGGATGACCTTGCTATGGCCTTGAGTGCAGAGACCATTCGTATACAGGCACCGATCCCCGGACGTGATGTGGTAGGGATAGAGATACCCAATGCAAATATCGATACGATCTACCTTCGTGAGATACTGGAGAGTGACATTTTTAAAGAGTCAAAGTCCAACTTGACCGTAGCATTGGGAAAAGACATTGTAGGAAATGCTTTTGTTACAGACATTAAAAAGCTTCCCCACCTGCTCATTGCGGGTACTACCGGTTCGGGTAAATCTGTCGGGATCAATGCGATGATCCTCTCTTTGCTCTACCGTAATGATCCGGAGCATTTGAAACTGATGCTGATCGACCCCAAGATGCTGGAGTTTGCTTCTTATGAAGATATTCCTCATCTCATCACCCCTGTGATCACAGAACCGGCCAAAGCTATAGCAGCACTCGCCAATATGGTAGGAGAGATGGAACGGCGTTACAGACTGATGGCAGATGCACGTACCAAAAATATAGAAAATTATAATGAAAAAGTGAAGAAAACAGGGGAAGAAGCCTTTCCTTATATTGTTGTTGTCATAGACGAGTTGGCAGACCTTATGATGAGTGGGGGAAAAGAAGTTGAACTTAGCATTGCAAGACTTGCTCAGAAGTCACGTGCCTGCGGTATTCACCTGATAGTTGCGACACAAAGACCATCTGTTGATGTTGTTACAGGAATGATCAAAGCCAACCTGCCTTCCAGACTCTCTTACCGTGTAGGCTCACGCATAGACTCCAAAGTGATCTTGGATGCGATGGGCGCAGACTCGTTACTGGGGCGCGGTGATGGACTATTCACGCCTCCTGGTGCTACAGGTCTGGTTCGTATTCACGCACCATGGAATACAGAAGAGGAGATAGAGGAGATCGTAGAATTTATTAAAGCACAGAGAGCACCTGAATATGATGAATCATACCTGGTTTCCGGTGGTGCTGTATCAGGCGGGGGAAATGATTCGGATATCGATCTTGATCCTCTTTTTGAAGATGCAAAGTCTGTCGTATTGAATGATCAGAAAACATCTATCTCTTATCTTCAGAGAAAGCTGCAAATAGGATATAATCGTTCTGCAAACATCATAGAGCAGCTTGAAGCCAAAGGCATACTTTCTGCACCGAATGCAAAAGGTAACAGAGAAATTCTCTAAAAGCAGATGCTTTCTTTAAAAAGTGTCAAGAGGGTACTTTTTTTGTAACCATCTGTTACATCAAACTTATATACTTTACACTTACTTATCATTCCAATAACTATTAATATCATTTAGATAAAATTAAACCACAAAATTATATGAATAGGAGACATTAATGTCATTACTAGCAGACTATAGAGCACATACAGAAGAAAGAGCACAATTGAACGTACCGCCACTGGCGCTTACAGCTGAGCAAGTTGCAGAGTTGGTTGAATTACTCAAAGCATCACCGATTGCAGATGTAGATTATGCGATGGAGCTGTTCACAGAGAAGGTACCTGCGGGTGTTGATGATGCAGCATACATCAAGGCAGCATTTTTAAATGACATTATTCAGGGAAAAACATCCTGTGAAGCGATCGATGGTGTAAAAGCAACAGAGATCCTTGGTATGATGCTTGGTGGATTTAACGTTGCACCACTGGTCGATGCACTGACATCAGACGATAGTGCAGTAGCCGAGTCAGCAGCAAAGCAGCTTAAAAATACACTGCTTGTATATGATTCATTCAATGATGTAAAAACATTGATGGACCAAGGTAATGCATTGGCAAAAGAGATCGTTGAATCATGGGCAAATGCTGAGTGGTTCTATACCAAGCCGGAGATGGAAAAAGAGATCACGGTCACTGTATATAAGATCCCGGGTGAGACAAATACAGATGATCTTTCACCAGCTTCTGAAGCATTTACAAGAGCAGACATTCCTCTGCATGCGAACTCATTCCTTGTTAACAGAATGGATAATCCGCTTGACACAATGAGAGAGCTCAAAGAAAAAGGTCACCCGCTTGTCTATGTTGGTGATGTCGTAGGTACGGGTTCATCAAGAAAATCAGGTATCAACTCACTACAGTGGCACATGGGTGTGGATATTCCGGGAATTCCGGGTAAAAGAACCGGCGGTATGGTGATCGGTGACATTATTGCTCCTATTTTCTTTAATACAGCAGAAGATTCAGGATGTATTCCTATTCAGGCACCTGTCGGAGAGCTTAATACCGGTGATGTGATCACAGTAAAACCTTTTGATGGTGTGATCGAAAGAGACGGGAAAGTAGTTTCTGAATTTACTATTGAACCAAATACACTGCCAGACGAAATGAGAGCAGGTGGACGTGTACCGCTTATTATCGGTAAAGGACTTACAGCCAAAGCAAGAGAAGCACTTGGTATGGATGCGGGAGATATCTTTATAACTCCTGCGATGCCTGAAGACAATGGAAAAGGTTTCACTCTTGCACAGAAAATGGTTGGTAAAGCCTGTGGTATGGATGGTGTTAAACCGGGTGTTTACTGTGAACCGGTTGCAACAACCGTTGGTTCACAAGATACGACCGGTCCTATGACAAGAGATGAGATCAAAGACCTAGCAGCGCTAAGCTTTGGTTCTGACTTTGTACTTCAGTCATTCTGTCACACTGCTGCATACCCTAAACCGGCAGATATTAAACTACAGCATACACTTCCAAAGTTCTGGACAGAGAGAAAAGGTTTCATCCTTAGACCAGGTGATGGTGTTATCCACTCATGGTTGAACAGAATGTGTCTTCCTGATACGGTCGGTACAGGTGGAGATTCACATACTAGATTCCCAATCGGTATCTCATTCCCTGCGGGTTCAGGTCTTGTTGCTTTTGCAGGGGTAACGGGTTCTATGCCACTTACCATGCCTGAGTCTGTACTTGTACGCTTTAAAGGTGAAATGCAACCGGGTATCACACTGCGTGATATGGTTAATGCCATTCCTTACCAGGCGATCAAAGATGGTCTTTTGACTGTTGAAAAAGCCGGTAAGAAAAATATTTTCTCTGGTAGAGTTTTAGAGATCGAAGGGCTTGAGACACTTAAATGTGAGCAGGCATTTGAACTTTCTGATGCTTCTGCTGAGCGTTCAGCAGCTGCATGTACTGTGAAGCTTGACAAAGAGCCTATCATTGAGTATCTTGAGTCAAATATTGTACTTATAGAAGAGCTTGTTGCACAAGGGTACGAAGATAAAGCGACGCTTGAGAGACGTGCACAGAAAATGAGAGACTGGATCGCCAATCCTGTACTTCTTGAAGCAGACCCAGATGCAGAATATGCTGCGGTTATTGAGATTGACATGAATGAGATCAAGGAACCAATTTTGGCCTGTCCTAACGATCCGGATGATGTAAAAACATTGACTGAGATTCATGAAGAAGGTTTAAGAACAGAGCTTGATGAAGTATTCATTGGGTCATGTATGACAAATATCGGTCTCTTTAGAGCCTTTGGTGAAATTCTTAGAGATGAAGGCGCAGTACAAGCAAGAACATGGGTATGTCCTCCTACAAAAATGGATGAGAGAGAACTCATTGAAGAGGGGTACTATTCTGTATTTGGTATGGCTGGTGCGAGAACTGAGATCCCTGGATGTTCACTCTGTATGGGTAACCAGGCGCAGGTTGCAAAAGATGCATGGGTATTCTCAACTTCTACAAGAAATTTCGACAACAGACTTGGTAAAGGTTCACAGGTCTATCTCGGTTCTGCAGAGCTTGCTGCTGTGGTTGCACTTAAAGGTGCGTTACCGACTGCCGAAGAGTATCTTGCAGTTGTTGAAAATAAGATCAAACCTGAAATGTCTGACGATATCTACAAATACCTGAACTTTAACAAAGTCTCTAAAGAAGAGCTTGAAGCGATGGTTGAGTAGTCAACACACTTATT
This sequence comes from Sulfurovum sp., assembly GCA_015663065.1. Lineage (GTDB taxonomy): Bacteria > Campylobacterota > Campylobacteria > Campylobacterales > Sulfurovaceae > Sulfurovum. Next base: position 4,313 of record DQSX01000145.1, on the reverse strand, counting down.
GCCTATCTAACCAGATAGGCAATGCACCACATATTCTCCAATAATCACCTTTTTTTATTTCACTTTTTCTTTTTTCGATTTTTTAAAGTAAGATAAGCCTTTTTACTGTAAACTTTATTACTTGGGCTTATTTAGGGAGATAGTATGCATATTGTGATGGGTTTGCTAGGTATAGTTGTTCTGCTTGTGATCGCGGTACTTTTTTCAAAAAACAGAAAAGCCATTAATCTTCGTACGGTGGCAGGTGCTTTTTTATTGCAGGCTTCGGTACCGGCACTGGTCCTTTTGACCACATCCGGGGCAGGGATACTCAAAAATATATCAGCAGGGGTACAGACGGTTATTAACTCTGCCAATGCCGGTATCTCTTTTCTCTTTGGTCCATTGACTTCAGACAAAATGTTTGAAGTGTTTGCAGGTAACGGTTTTGTGTTTGCCTTTAAAGTACTGCCTGTTATTATCTTTTTTGGGGCATTGATGTCGGTGTTGTATCATCTCAATATTATGCAGTGGATCATTAAGATCTTTGGTGGTGGTCTGCAAAAACTTCTTGGTACCAGCCGAACCGAATCCCTCTCAGCCTCTGCAAATATCTTCGTCGGACAGACAGAAGCACCATTGGTGGTAAAACCTTACCTTTCAAACATGACCTCTTCAGAACTTTTTGCAGTTATGGCAGGGGGCTTGGCCTCTGTTGCCGGAGCAGTACTTGCCGGTTATGCCTCTATGGGTATTTCCCTTGATTACCTGATCGCTGCATCATTTATGGCTGCTCCGGGTGGTCTCTTGATGGCAAAGATCCTGGTACCTGAAACAGAAAAACCAAACGACTCTTTGGAAAAGATCATCTCGGAAGATATGGAAGAGGAGGCAGAAGCAGCCAATGTCATTGATGCTGCTGCCATTGGTGCCTCGGCAGGATTGTCACTGGCTATGAATGTGGGGGCTATGCTGCTTGCCTTTATTGCCCTGATCGCCCTGATAAATATGATGTTGGGCGGCATAGGCGGCTTCTTTGGACATGAGGAAATCACCATGCAGTTGATACTGGGATATATCTTTGCTCCTATTGCGTATATCATCGGTATTCCATGGTCTGAAGCTGTTCAGGCAGGAAGTCTATTGGGGCAAAAATTGGTTTTGAATGAGTTTGTAGCTTATATCGATTTCATAGCCAATAAGGATATTTTTTCAGAACACTCCAAAGCTGTCATTACTGTAGCACTCTGCGGATTTGCCAACCTCTCTTCCATTGCCATCCTTTTGGGGGGTCTGGGGATATTGGCACCGTCAAGAAGACAGGAGATCGCACGTTTTGGTCTTTTGGCTGTTTTGGCAGGAACACTTTCAAATTTTATGTCTGCCACATTGGTAGGTATTTTTATCGGTATAGGCGGCATGCCAATCTAAAGGATAATAATGAACGAGTTACAAAATACGGCAAAAGAGGCCATCTCTTTAATGGATCTTACTACACTCAATGAAGATGATACAGAGCAAAAAGTCATAGATCTTTGTCATCAGGCAAAAAGCCTTGCGGGTGATACGGCGGCAGTATGCATCTACCCGAAATTTATAGAGATCGCAAAAAAAACACTGCATGCCCAGGACAGAAACAATATTAAAGTGGCTACGGTGACCAATTTTCCTCACGGCAATGACGACATTGCACAGGCTGTTTTTGAGACGGAAAATGCCATCGCTTCAGGTGCAGATGAAGTGGATGTGGTTTTCCCCTATAGCGCATTGATCAAAGGGAATGAAACCGTAGGTTATGAACTGGTCAAGGCCTGTAAAAAGGCTTGCGGCAATGTCTTACTCAAAGTCATTATCGAGTCAGGTGAACTTCAAAGTGCTGAGTGCATAAGAAGAGCTTCCGAGATCGCCATTGATGCCGGGGCGGATTTCATTAAGACCTCTACGGGGAAAGTGGCTGTCAATGCTACACTTGAAGCTGCCAAGATCATGCTGACAGTCATTAAAGAGAAAGACCCCGATGTGGGGTTTAAAGCTGCCGGCGGGGTTAAAGATGCACAAACTGCCAAAGCGTATCTGGATCTGGCAAGAGAGATACTGGGGAAAGAGTGGGTCTCTCCTGCACATTTTCGTTTTGGTGCTTCAAGTCTCTTGGGCAATCTTTTGGCCGAACTTGGGCTGGGAGAAACAAGCGATACAAAAGGCTATTAGATGAAACGTACAGTCATTTTACTGCTTGACTCTTTTGGACTGGGCGGAGCGCAGGATGCAGAGAAGTTTGTAGGTAAAACTGCTGAGGGAAAAGTCTTTAACGACGTGGGTTCCAATACGCTGGGACACATCGCAGAAGAGTGTTTTGAAGGCAGGGCAGAAGAGGGACGTTCCGGTCCTCTGAATATTCCAAACCTGAACAGACTTGGTTTTGGTCAGGCTTGCAAAGAGAGTTCAGGACTTTTTCCTGCAGGTTTGAACACAGCAGTAGAACCCGTAGCAGCTTATGGTTATGCCAAAGAGCTTTCTACGGGAAAAGACACCACTTCGGGTCACTGGGAAATCACCGGTGTTCCTGTGGAGTTTGAATGGGGGTACTTTAAAGAGAGGGAGAACTCTTTTCCTTCTGAACTTCTGGATGAACTCATAGAACGTGGAAACCTGCCGGGTGTTTTAGGAAACTGCCATGCCTCGGGAACAACTATTTTAGAAGAATTGGGTGAAGAACATATGGCTACAGGAAAACCCATTGTCTATACCTCTGCAGACTCGGTCTTTCAGATAGCCTGTCATGAAGAGACTTTTGGTTTGGAAAAACTCTATGCACTGTGTGAACTGGCACGTGAGTTGGTAGACAAATACCATATAGCCAGAGTGATCGCACGTCCCTTTGTGGGAGCAGACAAATACTCTTTTAAACGCACCGGTAACAGACATGACTACTCTGTCCCACCGCCAAAACCTACACTGCTGGATAAAATGAAAGCTTCGGGCGGAGAAGTGGTCTCTGTAGGAAAGATATCAGACATCTTTGCCACGCAGGGCATTACCAAAGCCGTGAAAACCACAGGTTTGGACGGGCTTTTTGATGCTACGTTAAAAGCACTGAAAGAGGCAGGAGACCAGACGATCATCTTTACCAATTTTGTCAATTTTGATGCTGATTTTGGACATAGAAGAAATGTATCAGGGTATGCATCAGGCTTGGAGTATTTTGATACACGTCTGCCCGAAATGATACTCTCACTGGAAGATGAGGACCTGCTTGTACTCACCGCAGACCATGGCTGTGACCCGACCTGGGAAGGGTCTGACCATACCAGAGAACATATACCGGTCATCTTTTATGGGAAAGATGTCAAAGCAGGCTTTATAGGAGGGCGTGATACCTTTGCAGATATTGGCCAAACGATCGCTTCTTATCATGGATTACCTGCACTGGATTTTGGAACAAATATTTTATAAAGGAAAAAGAATGGCTACACCACATATTAACGCAGAAGCAGGGGATTTCGCAAAAACGGTTTTACTTCCCGGAGATCCTCTTAGAGCAAAATACATTGCAGATACTTTTCTTGAGAATGTAAAACAGGTTAATGACGTACGTAATATGTTAGGTTTTACCGGTACATACAAAGGCAAAGCAGTCTCGGTGATGGGGTCGGGGATGGGTATTCCTTCCTGTTCCATCTACGCAAAAGAGCTTATTACCGAATTTGGTGTTGAGAACATTATACGTGTAGGTTCATGCGGGGCAGTAAGTAAAGATATAAAAGTACTGGATGTCATCATCGGTATGGGTGCGAGTACAGACTCCAAAGTAAACCGTATGCGTTTTTCAGACCATGATTTTGCTGCTATTGCAGACTATGGTCTCTTACGTAAAGCAGTGGATGCAGCAGAAAAAGCTGATATTCCGGTCAAAGTTGGGAATATATTTTCAGCAGATCTCTTCTATACCCCAACACCTGAAATGTTCGACACACTTGAGAATTTAAATATTTTGGGTGTGGAGATGGAAGCAGCCGGACTGTATGGTGTGGCAGCCGAGTTCGGTGCCAAAGCATTGACCATTCTTACTGTTTCGGATCATATAAGAACGGGAGAAGTAACCACATCGCAAGAGCGACAAACATCCTTTAACGAGATGATCATTGTGGCTTTAGATTCACTGCTTTAAATACAGCAAAAGGGGAGAATATGCAAAAAATATTGCTAAACAGTATCTTGATCGGTACCTTACTTATGACTTCATCTGTGCTGGCGGAAGAATTAGAAAAAGAAGTAGAAGAGAAGAGCTTTTTTACACCAAACTTTAGCTATTGGGATACTTCAGTCAATTACCT
>DQSX01000011.1 GCA_015663065.1 Sulfurovum sp. | reverse complement strand
TTGAGAGAATTTTTCCACAACGAGAAAGATCCTGAAGACTGGATGCATGGAAAAGATGATTCAATGGCAATTAATAAGCAGATTGTAAGTGGAGGCTTGAAAGTTTCATTGGATACGGACAATCCAAGAATCAATTTTGAAATAAATAAGGCTACAAAAGTGGCTGTACTTACAACAAAAAGATTCCCAAAGAGAATAGACTTTAGTAAATTTAACTCACTATTTTATGACAGAACAGAAGTTAAAGGTGTGCCGCCTATCAGTTCCCCTTTTATAAGTACATTAACTTTGGTTTATGACAATCAAGAGAAAACAACGAATAAAGCCTTAGGGAAACTAAAGCATGATCAAGAGCAGCTTGCAGGACTCAGTATGAAAAAACTAAAGAAGAATCCTGCTCTTAAGGATAGAAGAAGAGAGACGGAAGATGCACTGGAACTTATCAAAGATGGAGAGAGAATCCTTCAAGGCATGTTCAATATTATTATCTTTGATACAGAAGAGAAAGCCGTTATTAGAAGTGTGGACAAGATACGTGCAAGCTTTTCTGAGGGAGGATGGGATCTTGTACAGGAGAGCTTTGACCATACGGCATTTAACCAGACAATTTTCTCACTTCCTCTTCAGTTCAGAAGTGAGGCATTTGAGTATCTGGAGCGTTTTGATATGCTCTATCGTGGTAATTTTAGCGGGATAGCGCCTATTATTTCTGATACTAAGGGCTTCTTTAAGAACTACCATATTCCTTACTTTTCTGCAACAGGGCAGTTACAATGGTTTGATCCGTATGCGTCTGATACAAATTATTCAATAGCTGCAGCGGGGGATTCAGGATCAGGTAAATCTTATACTTTTGCAGACTTTGCAGCATTAAACTTGGCAGCAGGATATCAAGTAAGGATTATTGACTCCCTTCCTTCGTATAAACGTATTACGAATATGATTGGAGGTCAATATGAAGATTTTACAGACCTTAACGTATGTGCTAACTTCTTTACTGATCTTTTGGTTAAAAAAGATAAAGATGGAGAGACTGTTTGGGAGGAGGTTGATGGCAAGAAATATGAGGTGATTGACAACAATGAGATGCAGACGCTTATTCCTATTATCGGGATGCTTGCCGGAGTGAATTTGCAATCAATTCAGTCTGAGGATATTGAGGGGGGTTTGTCTGCCGGAGTACTAAGATCTGTATTTGAGAATGCCATACGAAAAGCTTGGAGACGTAGAGGTAGAGAAGCCGGAATGCAAGAAGTGTATGAAGCAATTCTTGATATGGCAAAAAAAGAGAAAGACTTAGGAAATATAGAGGCATTCAACAGGCTTCACAAGGTAACAGATGCACTGTCAAGATATTCTATTAAAGGAAGTAGTGGTTATTCATTCTTTAATGGTGTAAATACAATTGAGATGAAATATGACCTAGCTACATTTGAATTGACTGCACTTGATGGACAGGGTGTTCTATATGAAGCATTCCTTATGCTTCTTGCCAACAAGATTGTAAATGAGTTCTTTAAAGACAAAGCAAGACCAAAATGTTTGATCATTGATGAGTTCTGGAGATATAAAGAGATACCTATTGTACTTAAGTTTATCGAAGAGCTTGCAAGAAAAGCGAGAAAGGCATCCGGTTTTATTGTACCTATTACTCAGGCGATCACGGATTATTATTCGAGCCAAGGAATGGAAAACGTAGCAAACTCCTGTGCGTTTAAATGGATACTTCAGCAGGATCCGTCAGTAATTGAGAAAGCCAAAGCGAAAGGTAACTTACCTTATAGCAACTTCTTAATAAACCAAATAGGAAAGATTCACAATAATCCGCCTTCCTTTGGTGAGTTTGCTATTATGAACGGTCCATACTCTCTCTTTACGAGATTAAAGACCGACAGAATCAGTCACTGGCTTTACACTACTCACCCAGGTGATAATCAGAAGATGAGTCAAGTGTCAAAGAAATTTAACATTACAGAGCTTGAAGCTTCTCTCTTCTGTGCATTTAAGGAGACATTTGAGCACGCAACCGATGAAGAGGCACTTGCTCATGCCACAACAAAAGAAGATGACAACTGGAATAGATATAGAGAGAATGAAGATGAGAGAAATAAAAAAATAACTAGCCTTATTAAGCAAACAGTCACAAAAGATGATAAAGCACTTGAGATCATAGAGGCTATACCACACTCTATCAGTACTGAAAGTAAAGGCGAAGAGAAAAGTATTTGGCTTTCCCCTCATCTTCGTTTCGGGATTGATGAGTTGCTAGAACCAGAAGCATACAGGTTTCTTTTAGAGGATACAAACTATAGCGGTACATTTATGGATATGGTTGTTAAGAAGAGTATTGACAACTATGATTCGGCAAGATGGGAGGAAATAGTAATAGATATTTCAACAAATGCTTTCTTTATTCCAGAACACTTAGCTTCTGTTCTCAGGCTTATGGAAGGGTCTATCAAGAAATATATGTTAAAAGTTGCCTTCAAAGAGATGAGTGGAGAGCAGGTGGCATTATTGCCAGATATTCTAAAGCAATTAGAAAGTAAAGGTGTTGGCTTGATACTTTCTGGTGTTTCTGAAACGACTCCAATCATATTGTATCTATCAGATGTGGTTAAGGGGGCTGTGTTCACTTTGGGTGAAATTGAAAAGCTAAAGAATGTATCACTATGGTTGTTAAGATTGCTTAACGAACATAATATTCCTATTATAGTTGAGTCAGAAAAAGAACTCTATGAGGTTCCGGATATATTGTCTGAACATAACAGTGTTTATTATGTTAAGAAAAAACTTAGCTTCGATCTATAGGTG
>DQSX01000051.1 GCA_015663065.1 Sulfurovum sp. | reverse complement strand
TTTTGCATTGGAAACCAGTTGTTCAGACAACAGTGTGATCTGCTCTTCAAAACTTGTTACTTTGCTCTCATTGTCTGCAATAGCAGATGCCAACTCATCCAATTCACCTTGTGCAGCATTGATCTTTTTTTGTATTTTTGCTACTTTTTTGTCAGCCGCCTCAAGTTGCGGGTTATAACTGTCTATCGCTTTATCAATTTTTGAAAGCTCTATCAGCTCTTGTAAATGTTTGTTCAATCTCTATCCTTTTGGAGTTTTGCAGTGCTGCGTTAAGTGTCTCATCGGTCTCTTTTTAGAGTGTTTCCATATGAAACGGATTTTTAGAATTCGCAATTATAGCCAAAATAGGTAAAACTTTCAATTCTTCGCGTAAAATCTCCGCAAAAAAGCGCTCAGATTCATAATGTCCTATGTCCACCATCATCAAATTTTCACTCATCGCTTTCATCGCATCATGGTACTTTATATCCCCGGTCAAAAAACAGTCCGCTTCCACCTCATCCATAAGAGATGCCCCCGCACCCGTAGTTAAGGCAATAGACCGGATGGTCTCTTTTTTACCAATGACTTTAAGTGTAGGCAAATTCAACTTTTCTTTTATGAGATTCAACAGTTCTTTGTAATTCCACTTGCCTTGTGTTGTGCACAAAAAAGGATTTTGTCTCTCCAGACTGAAACCCAACACTTTTTCAAAGACATATTTGTTCAAATGTGTCTGATCAAAGTTGGTATGCATCGCAATGAGTGACTGCTTTTTGAGTATCATTTTTTCAATGAGATTTGAAGGGTATTTTGCAAAATCCAGTTGTGTAAGTTTTCCAAATATCAGTGGGTGGTGTACAATAAAAAGTGTCCCCTCTTGCGTATTTTCGATCATTTCGTCATCTACATCCAAAGAGAGCACTATCTGCGATACCTTACGATCCATATCACCCATGATCAGTCCGGAGTTGTCCCATTTTTCCTGCAGTTCAAAGGGGCTGACTTTATCCAGAAAATCATATACTTCTTGTAGTTTCATATCAATCCTTTCCTAATTCTTTTATAAAGTTGCCTCTTCCCCCACCCAACGCCATTAAGTTAAGAGTACTTATGCTCTTTAGGAACCCTAAACTTGTTTAGGCAAGAAACTTTGATGTGTAAGCTATCGCTTATCCGTGAACAAGTTACACGGTTCCAATGCCTACAGAAGCCCTATCTAAAAATAATTCATTCAACACGCCAGCAGTTTGTGCTTTTTTCTTTTTTGCTTACTTTTTTCTTTTTTTGCGCATTGCAAAAAAGAAAAAATTAATAAATCTCTCTATTAAAACTAATCTTTAACCCGAGCATTTCTCTCTTCTTCCTGAGCTTTATAAAGCTGCGCACAGCCAATAGCAAGCTCTCTTACCTTCAAAATATAATTCTGTCTCTGCGCCTGAGAAATAGCCTTTCTGGCATCCAGGACATTGAATGCATGGGAAGCAACCATACACTGATCATAAGCAGGCAATGGAAGCCCGGCTTCCAAACAGACCTTACACTCATTGGAAGCATCTTCGAAGTGCTGAAACAAATTCTCTACATTGGCCACCTCAAAGTGGTATTTTGAAAACTCATACTCAGACTCTTTGTGTACATCCGCATAAGTAGTCACCTCATCACCATTTCTGTTCCAAACAATGTCAAAAATACTCTCAACACCCTGCAGATACATCGCCAAACGCTCTGTACCGTAAGTAATTTCAACAGCCACTGGGTCACAGGCTATTCCACCTACCTGCTGAAAGTAGGTAAACTGAGTCACTTCCATACCGTCAAGCCAGACTTCCCAGCCAAGACCCCAGGCACCCAGTGTCGGAGACTCCCAGTTGTCTTCTACAAAACGAATGTCGTGCTCTTGAAGGTTCAGCCCCAAATACTCCAGAGACTTCAAATAAAGCTCCTGAATATCATCAGGACTTGGTTTGATAAGTGCCTGAAACTGGTAGTAAGAACCCAAACGGTTTGGGTTTTCACCATAACGTCCGTCAGTCGGTCTTCTACATGGTGCCACATAAGCAGCAGACCAGGGCTTGGAATCTAAGCTTTTAAGCAGTGTTGCAGGGTGAAAAGTACCTGCCCCTGAGGGAATATCATACGGTTGCACAATGTTACA
>DQSX01000042.1 GCA_015663065.1 Sulfurovum sp. | reverse complement strand
TTTTACTGCCCTCTTCTACTCTTTTAAGCAGCAAGTTTGTGAGTTTTTCTTTGTTCCATTCAGGCATAAGGTCCAAGTTCAACTCACAATAGTCAAAGGTGGCAAGTCTGGTACTGACTTCACGGCTTAGATCAAGTATGGCTAGACCAGAGATACCGTAGTTGGTGAAAAGCAGGTCACCTTTTTTTTCTGCGATGTACTCACCGTTTGCATAGAGTTGTGCTAACCCGGCTACTTTCACTCCGGCACAGGCTTTGACCCATCTCTCTTCAGAGCAGAGCTGTACCAGTGAAGGATGTCTCGGAATGAGACTATGTCCCATTTTTGTAGCAAAAGCATACCCGGAGTTAGAACCTCCAAGTTGCGGTGCAGCAGGTGAACCTGATGCAAGTAAAAGTTTTTCACAGGTTTTTGTACCCTGTACAGTCTCCAATGTAAAAGTATCAGTCTCTTTAGCTATGGAAGTGACTGGACAGTCACATATTATCTGCACCCCTGTTCTTTTGGCTTCATATTCTAGCAGTTCAACGACCGAAGATGCCTGTAAAGACATAGGAAATATTTTTCCTTCTTTTCCCTCCACAAGTTCAAGCCCGATGGATGTGAAAAACTTTTCTACACTTTTAAAGTCATACCCTTCTAAAACTTCTTCTATAAAATGTGGATCTAGAGAGTGAAAACGTTTTACATCTATATACTTATTGCCAATGTTACATTTTCCGTTTCCGGAGACAAGGATCTTTTTCCCTATTTTGTTATTCTGCTCAAGTAAAGTAACGCTCTGCCCTGCTCTGGCATTTACAATAGCAGCACAAAGTCCTGCAGCACCTGCTCCGATGATTATCATAGATTCATTATTCATAAGGTATTATAGCTTTTTGATAATAAAGGATGATTATGTCAGCATTAGTAGAGTTTTCGATGTTTCCGACCGAAGCAACACAGAGTAAAAGTATTTTTGTAGCAAGAGTTTTGGATATTGTGGACAGAAGCGGCTTAGAGTATCAGCTTACACCTATGGGAACCATTATAGAGGGTGAAACAGTTGAAGAAGTATTGGCGGTCATTAACAAAGCGTATGAAGAGTTGCAAATTGACTGTGACCGGGTATACAGCTCTATAAAGATCGATTACAGAAAAGGTCCGGTTGGCAGACTTAACAAAAAAGTAGGTTCGGTAGAGGCTAAACTGGGTCGTAAGTTAAACAGCTAAAATTAGATATAATACGTCCAAATTTTCACAAGGAATATAAATGTTATGTGCTGAAAGAATGCAAAGAATTGTACAGGCGATCATTCTAGGTCTTATTATGGGATTGGCTGGTGCTCAAATGTTCCAACTAGCGTTTATTGTTACTTTTGCCATGATGGTCATGCTTTTTACAGCAGGGGTAACAGGATTCTGCCCGGGATTAATGATCTTAAAAAAGATCTTCCCTCCTTGTGATACTCCAGAAACTAAAGGTTAAGAATGTCAAATATTTCATATAAAGATGCCGGTGTAGATATCGATGCAGGTAATGAATTTGTAGAAGCGATCAAAAGTGATGTAAAATCAACTTTTGACAAAAATGTGATCGGCGGTATCGGTTCATTTGCAGGTGCGTATGCACTTCCAACAGGCTACAAAGAGCCGGTTATCCTTTCTGCGACAGATGGCGTGGGTACCAAGCTTAGAATTGCTATTGAGAGTGGAAAATTAGATACTGTAGGTATCGATCTTGTGGCTATGTGTGTCAATGATCTTATTTGTAATAACGGAACACCAATGTTCTTCCTTGACTACTATGCAACAGGAAAACTGCTTCCTCAAAATGCCAAAGATGTGGTTGCAGGTATTGCAGAAGGGTGCAGACGTTCTGAATGTGCATTGGTAGGTGGAGAAACTGCTGAAATGCCGGGTATGTATTCAGAAGATGACTTTGACCTTGCAGGATTCGCTGTAGGTATTGCCGAGCGTTCAGAGATGGATACTGTGGCGAATGTTAAAGAGGGGCAAGTACTTATTGCAATGCCGAGTTCAGGAGTGCATTCTAACGGCTATTCACTGGTAAGAAAACTTTTCTTTGATAAGCTTGGTATGAGTCTGGACACAGAGTTTGAAGGCAAACCCCTTGTAGATACATTGCTTGAACCGACACGTATCTACGTCAAAGAGTACAAAGCCAACAAGCAATACGTAAAAGCTTTGGCACACATCACGGGTGGCGGGATCGTTGAAAACCTTCCACGCGTACTTCCAGAAGGTATGAGAGCCATTGTGAATAAAGACGCTATTCGTGTATTGCCTATTTTTGAATTCATGGGACAGTATGTCGATGAAGAAGAGATGTACAGAGCCTTTAACATGGGTGTGGGAATGGTATGGGTTGTTGAACCTGAAGATGTGGATGCAGTATTGGCAAATACTGATGGTTATGTAATTGGTGCCTTGGCTAAAGGTGAAAAAGGCGTAGATCTAGTCTAAATATTTCACTGCATATTCGGCTGAACGGCTTCGTTCCGCTCAGTCACTTACCATAAGCAAGCTCTTTGCTTCATTTACGACGTTCAGCCAAATATACAGCAAACCAATTGACTATATTATGTAAAAATTTGATAAACTTTTAAAATTGTCTCATCGTTATTCACTATTCACTATTCACTGGAAGGCTACTTCCGTAGCGCTTCCCTATCTAACTCTCCATCTTTCCATTTAGCCATATACGCGTTTAGGTTTGATTTTACGTCGCCTTGAAGCATATAGAGTCCTATGAGGTTCGGAAGGGCCATGGCAAGGATGAGAAGGTCAGAGAAGTCCAGTACTGCGGAAGCAGAGCTTACTGTCGCAGCGACAGTAAATGAGATGAAGAGAAGTTTATACAGTAGTGTATATTTTTCTCCAAAAAGATATGTCCATGAACGTTCACCATAGTATGACCATGAGATCATTGTAGAGAAAGCAAAAAGAATGATGGAAAATGAAAGTATTACCGGGAACCATGAGATGACTGTCCCAAAGGCGGCGGAAGTCAGTGCTGCACCCTGCTTTGAGGCAACCAGATTTGCAAATTCTCCTGTCGGGTCATACACGCCGGTGGTGACAATGACCAGTGCGGTCATGGTACAAATAACAATGGTATCGATAAAAGGTTCATAGAGAGCAACCATTCCCTGTCTTACAGGGTATTTTACCGAAGCGGTAGAGTGGACTATGGCTGCAGACCCTATACCTGCTTCAGAGGAGAAAGCGGCACGTTTAAAGCCTTGTACAAGCACCCCTACCAGACCACCTGCTGCTGCTGTTGGTGCAAAGGCTTCATGGAAGATGAGTGAGATGGCACCCGGAACAGCAGATGCATTGACAAACAAGATCCATATGGAAGCCAGAAGATAAATGATCACCATTGTAGGTACGATCTTCTCAGCCGTACTTGCAATACGTTTAATGCCCCCGATGATCACAAAACCGACAATCGTTGCCATGATAAGACCAAAGACTATAGGGTAGGTTTGAAAGAATGGAACACGCTCAGAAATGGCTCCCAGAGCCTGTGAGGCCTGAAAAGCATTTCCTGCACCAAATGAGCCTCCAATGGCCAAAATGGAAAAAAGTATGGCCAGACCTGAGCCCAGTTTTTTATGTCCTTTGGCGGCTAGCCCTTTGGAAAGGTACTGCATCGCACCGCCCATGATACGCCCGTCAGGTCGCTCTTCTCTGTAGATCTGTGCCAGGGTGACTTCGGTAAATTTCAGGGTCATCCCAAAAAAGCCTGCCAGTATCATCCAAAAGGTAGCCCCCGGACCACCTATGGCAATAGCAATAGCTACTCCGGCAATGTTCCCCAGACCAACGGTTGCTGAGAGTGCAGTGGTCAAAGACTGAAACGGTGTGATCTCTCCTACATCGTCAGCAGTTCTGTATTTTCCTGTGATGATCTTGTAGGAGTGCGTGAACATTCTTACATTAATGAAACCAAAGCGAAATGTGAGAAATACCCCGCCTATGATGAGCCAGGCAACAATAAATGGCATGCTTGATCCCTCTACCTGTCCAAAAAAGAGATCAAAAAAGAAGATAGACCCCAATATGCTATTAAACTGCTCAAACAATCCATTCATTAGTAATTCCTATGTTTTTTCTTCAAATATTATACACATAAAGCCCTAAAATAGGGGAGTATTATACTTTTTTTATTTTTTTTGCAAAATCTATTGACAAATCGAAACCTTTTGACTATAATTGCACTCCATTTTACATTTGATGTAATCTGTACGGAGTGTAGCGCAGTCTGGTAGCGCACCTGGTTTGGGACCAGGGGGTCGAAGGTTCGAGTCCTTTCACTCCGACCATTTAAGT
>DQSX01000131.1 GCA_015663065.1 Sulfurovum sp. | reverse complement strand
TAAAACAGATGATAATCCGAAAAGTATAAAAGAAGAACCTGCAAAACAGAGCAGTAGCGAAAGTACAACAAAAACAGAAAAACTCAGCCCTCTTATACCTAAAGAGGTGGAAGTAAAAAAGTTGTTTGTGTCCGTGAAACCAAGAAGTTATAAAACTGCCAATATAGACAAGTTGGAAGTTTCTGTTCTTGCTTTGGATGCTGATCTTGATAAAATACTCACCAATACTAAAAATGCGATCAATATTGGGCAGTATACCGTAGATTTTAAAAGTGATGTTGGACAGATAGATGTTTCAGGTGACCTTAGAAATTCAATTGTAACCCTGGAGAGTGTGAATGTCAATAAAATAGACAGTTTGGCACTTCAGGCAATGTTTGTACCTGACAGCAACGAGAGCAATCTGACAGAAGAAGTGTCTACTGTAGCAGAGAATAACAGTTCAAAATCTAAAAATGATAATAATCTAATACCCGAAACGGTGATCATAAAACACTTTCATACCGATGTACTCCCTTCTACTTATGATCCGGTGAAGATAGGTGATCTTGCCTTAGAATTGAAAAATGTGACAGTTGACGTAAAAGCACTTGTGTTAAAAGATGGTCAGATCGATCTAAATGGAACTACAAACCTCTCTAACATTATGTACTCTGGAAAAATTAAAGACAATCAAATAGTTGGTCCTATTGTCATTAGCCCTCAAGAGGAACTTTTTACACTCTATAAACTCCCTATCCGACGAGAGGCTATAGGTGATATAAGTATTGATATTGATGCTTCTAAAGAAAAAGTATTGCTTTCATTGAGTATGGAGGCAAAACAGCTTTTAGTCGTGGCAGTAGATGAAAACAGAACAGATAGCAACAGTACAGATGCAAATTCCAGCAAAGCGTTTAATGTGGATATAGATGCACTTAACTCTAAAGTGCTGTATATGGTTAAAGACAATACGCTGACTGCAGATACTAAGATCATGCTCAGCACACCGTATGCAAAAGATATATCAATCACGAATAACTTTTTGATGGACAAGAATATATCTTATTCAGGTGCTGTCAAGGTAGATAAAGTGATCGGACTTGATGCAAAAATACTAAGCCCTTTAAACAATTTCCTTGTGAAGTACAAGGGTGACCTTGGCGCTGTAAAAACGGATATTTCTTCAGATGGGCTCAAAGGCTCATTTGTCTCTTCCAATATGAAAAAAGGTCATTTCCATTTGGAAAGCACTAAAGCGATCCATGTAGATCAGTTGGTGGCATTGCCGGGTGAATTAAACGGAACAAAAGTCAATGTACTTATTGATGTACCTTTGGATTTTGCAAAGCTCACTGCTGTGAAAGCCAAAGCAAAGATCACTTCCAATATTACTAACATTGATGCAGACATCAGCTATGGGAAAACACTGCAAGCAAAGATCACTTCTACCATACCTCAAGACTCTCTTTTGAAGAATTTTGACAAAAATGTAAAATGGTCTGCTCTTAGCCCGCTTGTAATCAACGCTGATTTGGGAAAAAAAGATGCAAAACTCAATATGAAAGCGAAAGTACTTTCAACAGATATCAACTATGCCTTAGAGAGTGGCGCAGTAGACGGGAAGATCCAACTTGCCGGTTTAGTGATGAACGTGAACGGAAAAAGTAAAGAGAAAATTACAGTAAAGGCAAACGTGAACTCTATGGAGTCCCTTATGAATTCTGTACAGTCTCTCTACACACTGGAAGGTCTGCCTTTGGTAGAGGGTGCATTAAATCTCTCTTTGGATATTAATAAATTGGAAGAAGCTGACCTTACGCTCTCTTCACCGAAGATCATTTATCATGCAGATCGTGAAACAGAACACTTGGTCAATGATGTAAAACTGGTCGTCAGTGCAAACAAGTCTCAAGTACAACTCAAATCATATAACGTAAGTTATGATGAGATGAAGCTCTTCTCTACGAAACCTTCTGTCATTAATATGAAAGAGAATGTGATCGAAATTGCACCATTGTGGCTCAACGATCAACTTCAGGTTACAGGGAGATATGATCTTAAAACGAAATCAGGAAATATTTCAGCAGATGCAAACCCTTTGCATATTGCACACAAGATGATAGATCTGGACACAGATATTAATCTAAAAACACTTTTAAAAGGTGAGAAAACATCCATTAACGGTAAAGTGGTTTTGCAGGGTGGTAAGATAAAATATGACCTTGGAACAAAATCATACCCCTCAGACTCTGACATTATAGTAGTGCAGGATATGAAAAAAGAGGAAGCCAGTCCCTTTATGGACAATCTTTCCATGCTGGTACACGTCACGACAAAAAAACCGATCATTTACAAACAGGGCCCCATAGATATAGCAGCAGAAGTCAATGTAGACATACACAAAGGAGAACATTCTGAACCTTTGGTACTGGGAGAAGCCAAGGTAATAAAAGGCGGTTCTTATACTTTTGAAGGAAAAAAATTCGTATTGGACAGATCAACCATCTATTTTACAGGTGACCCGAACAAGCCGATTTTGGATATTTCTGTGAAGTACAAATCTCTGAACCATCTCATCACCATTGCTATTACCGGGACACCTGCCACACCAAACATCATTTTCTCTTCGATCCCTTCTTTGAAAAAAGAGCAGATACTTTCCATTATTCTTTTCGATACAGAAGCGGGTGCAGGAACGAACTCAGGTGAAGATATGATGAAAATGATGGGAGGTGCCATGGCAAAGTCTGCACTATCAAACATGGGTATAAAATTGGATCATATGGCTATTGGTACAGATGGCTCTGTAGAAGTAGGTAAAAAGCTGACAGATAAGATCATGTTTATTTATGTGAATGATGAGATCCCTCAGGTAAGGGTCAAATATCTGCACACTCCTACGTTGGAGAGTGTCCTCTCTGCAGATGAAGAGTCACAGGCTTATGATATCGTCTATAAGAGAGATTTTTCTGCAGATGATATTAAGATATTGGGGAGATAAAGGATCCTTAAACTTGTTTAAGGCATTTTGACGAAACAAGTTTCGCTTTCCTGAAAGTGTTAAGAGAGTCTCTCTTTAAAATTTTCATACCCAAACTCCTTAACCACTTCAATACTACCATCGATTCTTTTTATGGCGATAGAGGGTAGTTTAATACCGTTAAAGGTCGTCGCTTTGACCATAGTGTAGTGCATCTGGTCTTCAAAGATGATCTTGTCTCCAATCTTGAGAGGGTTGTCAAAACTGTAATCTCCCATAATGTCACCGGCAAGACAGGTATTGCCCGACAGACGGTAGGTATGTGTTTTTTCACCTGCTTCTCCTGCACCCCGTATTTCAGCCCTGTACGGCATGATGATCGTGTCAGGCATATGTGCTTCAGCAGATGTGTCTAAAATGGCGATCTCCATACCGTTATGGACTATGTCCAGTACGGTGGCTATGAGTGTGCCTGTCTCCCAGCCTACTGCTTCTCCGGGTTCAAGGTAGACTTCAACACCATATTTTGTTTTAAAATCTTTGATGAGAGTGATGAGCTTCTCCACATTATAGCCTTTACGGGTAATATGATGTCCGCCGCCAAAGTTGATCCATTTCATTTGTGGAATGTACTCTCCGAATCTCTCTTCAAAGCTTTTGAGTACAGCTTCGAGTGCATTAGAGTCCTGTTCGCAGAGTGCATGGAAATGTAAGCCGTCCAAATCGTTTACAATAGATTCATCAAAATTTTCCAAAGTTGTCCCAAGTCTTGAGTGCAGTCCACAGGGATTATATATCTCTTTGGGAGAAGCTGAGTATTCAGGATTGACTCTTAAGCCCAAAGAGAGGGAGGGGTTGATCTCTTTGGCCTTTTTAGAAAAACGTTTAAACTGTGAGGGAGAGTTGAAAACAAGATGATGAGAGATCTCTGCTATCTCTGCTATCTCCTCCTCTTTAAAAGCAGGGGCATAAGTATGTACCTCTTTCCCAAATGTTTCATCTGCCAATTTTGCTTCATAAAGCCCGGATGCACAACAGCCGTCCAGAGTTTTTTTTACAGTATCAAAACTTTTCCATAAAGCATAGCCTTTGAGTGCCAAGAGCACTTTTGCTCCACTCTCATCTTTTACTTTTTGAAGTATTTCAAGATTATTCTGAAGCAGTGTTTCTTCAAGAAGCCAGCAGGGAGAGGGTAAATTACTAAGAGATATTTTTTTCATAAGAAATTATAGCAATCAAAACTGATATAATAACTCTAAATAATTACATATCACAAATAAATAAGGGATGCAGAATGAAACCTAGAGTAAGTTCAGGATCAAGTGGAAAATTAAGATATACAGAAAAAGAGATCATTCTGGCTACAAATATGATCAAGGAAATGGAAGATGCACTTGATCTTATGTTTTACCTTATGGATCACAGTTCTGAAAACAGTTTTGTTCTCATGTTGATTACCGCTGAAGATGTTGCTTTGAAAAAGCTTTTGGAAAATGAAAAACGAAATAC
>DQSX01000237.1 GCA_015663065.1 Sulfurovum sp. | reverse complement strand
GGCTCCAGCGAAGAGGAGATGAAAAGACGTATCAAGCACTTCGTCTCACTCCTTGCACTCACGATTCCTGTCGTCTATCAGGATGAACAAGGAAGCAGTTTCGAAGCCAAAGAGCTGACAATGGGGAACTTCAGACATAAACGCGATGGACGTCTTGACTCTGTAGCGGCAAAGATCATCCTTGAACGATACCTCGATTCGCCAAAAGCAGACCGGTAGGAATAAATTTACAAAATACTGATTGGGCTATTGTACCCTCTGTTAATTGCTTCATACAAGACCAGAGTACCTTCAACTTTTCCTATATACCCCCGCCAAGCTCTTCTTTGGCAATCATCCTCCCCAGTTCTATCAGTTCATATGCCCTGTTGAATTCATAAAAACCGCAGGCATTGTTGGGAACACCTATAATGATATCGGGTGAGTAACCAGCCATTTTGCACTCCATGATAGCATTTTGCATAATATCTATCGTACGACCCATGATATCGAACATACCCATCTCATCAAAGCTATTTTTTTTCTCACGGGCAAACAGCTCCTCGGCTTTTTTGACCATTTCAAGAAAGATCTCCTGCATACCGCTGGCTTTTTCCTGTTCTCGTCGGGGGATATCGATATGGTATGACTTTGCAATATTGGCACTGAGATTCACAGCGATCGTCATATGGGTATCGTCCGATACAGTTGGAGCAATAGGGAGAGGATTGAGTACTCCACCATCTACCAGATGACGATCACCGATCTGCTTTGGTGTAAACACCGTAGGAATAGCAATGGATGCTCTAATGGCATCTATAAGCTTTCCTTTCTGAAGCCAGACCTCTTTCTGTCGGACAAGATCTGTTGCCACTGCCGTAAAAGGAATAGGAAGGTCCTCGACCAGTATATCACCAACCATTTTTTCAATGACACGGAATACTTTATCTCCATGAATGATCCCCGTTCCTGTAAAGGAGAAATCAACCAGTTTTGCCACATCAAAAAGATCAAGTCCCAACACCCACTCCTTATAGGCATCCAGTTTACCGCAAGCATACAGACCGCCTATCAGTGCCCCCATGGAGGAACCCGAAACCGATCTGATATCATAACCGTATTTAATCAGTTCTTCAATAACACCGATGTGCGCATACCCTCTTGCACCGCCACTTCCCAATACTAATGAGATATTTTTTTTCTCAGGCATTCTCTTCTCCTCCTATATGTCCGTTCGTATTCAGGACCAGTGCGTTCCGCAGTGATTTTGAAAAACTTTTAACAAGATGCATATCATTGACCGTAATAGTCGTCATAGCTGAACTTATATTGGTATTTTTAGCAATGTTCTCTATAAGGTGCATACTGTTCCTGTAGGAATCAGCTATCTTCTTATAGGTAGCTTCCATCTCATCAATACAGGCACTCTCTCCTTCTCTGGCCCGGTGATAGGCAAGTACACTTTTAAGTATCTGATAACGTATGTTCTTGTAAAAATATCTCTCTTCACTGCTTATAGCATTATAGAGTCTGTCCAGATCATAAAGTATATCTTTTATATCTTTTGCGGCAGTTGCCAGGTAGGTTGTCTGGCGAAGATATTGATTGATTTTCACCTGATAGCTTTCCGTAGTGTTTTTAGCCGAAAGCAAAGAGATATAACGGTAGATCTCACCTTCAAGCAGACGGATATTATCATAGAGTTTTTCATATGATATATCAAAGTTTCCATCATACTGTTCAAGCAGTTTATCAACAGCAGCATGCTGTTCATACACCTTTGGAGGAGGAATATTAATGGCCAGAAGTGCAAATTCTTCGATCTTCTCACTCAGATGCTGCATCTCTTTTTCCAAAGCATCCACTGCCAGATCCGGTACATCTACCGATACATTGTGAATATATCGTGTAACATGGATAGTTTCTTTTGTAAACAGGTGCTTCACACCTCTGTCAAGCATGGAAATGAACGGATACCATAATGCCACACCCAATACATTGAACAAGGTATGAAAGAGTGCTATCTGTACTACACCGTCAACATTGGGAAAGGTACTTCGGGTAAGCAAAATAAGCCATGGCAGTGCCAAAAGTGCCACAAGTGCCGTTGAGAGATTAAAAACAAGATGTGCAACTGCTGTACGTTTTTTATCGGGTATCCCGCCTATGGCACCCAAAATAGCTGTTACAGTGGTTCCCACATTGGCGCCTATAACAAATGCTGCCGCTGCTTCAAAACTGATCATATGGGTAAAAATGGCACTTTGTGCAATGGCAATCGCTGCAGAACTCGACTGAATGATCACCGTAACTGCAAGACCTATAAATGCATAGAGATAGGGACTGCTGTAGAGATAGGAAGAGAGATCAAAATTCTGTGAAAATACCCCAAAGCTCTCTTTCATCCCTTCAAGTCCCAAAAAGATCAGCCCAAATCCTACCAGCATACTGAAATAGTTTCTCCATCTTCCTTCTTCTCCCGCCAGGACACTGCCAAGTCCGCCGATCCCTATAAATACATAGGAAAGAAGTTTGATATCCATCTTGAAACCAACCAGCGCAACGATCCATGCAGTAACAGTTGTACCGATATTTGCACCGAATATTACGGCAATAGCACTCTCCAGACTCATCATCTGCGCACCAATAAGTGAAAGTGTCATAAGTGTTACGACCGAAGAACTTTGAAAAAGTGTAGTAGCTCCCAAACCGGTCAACAAGCTTTTAAACCGTGTTGCTGTTGCATGGGCAACAATAGTCTTAAATGCGCGGCCGGCCGAGATCTTGATCTGATTTTCAAGATACAGCATACCGAACAAAAAAAGTCCCAGACCAGCAAATGCTTCTACCCATGTAGTGATTGTATGCACGTTATCCGTTTCCTTTCTCTCTATTTTGAAGAAGTATTGTCACAAACAACAGGGTCAACAATGTGGTGCCTGCCAGTGAGAAAGACAATACCGTCTGCATCCCCCAGTACTCCCATATCATACCACTCATGTAGGCACCTGCCGCACCAAAAAAAGCCACACCTGCATAAAATACTCCATATACGGAACCCCTGTTATCTGCATTTTGTGAGATAAATGCACGGTTGGCATTGAGAGATGCCACGGTAAACAAACCCAGAAAAGCATAGGCTATCCAGGTAAAGTATGCTTTCTGAAGATACAAAAAGCCCTGCGCGAGCACACCGCATGCATAAGCAAATACCAAAACAGGCTTTGCCCCAAGCTTGTCTACAAATATACCAAAAGTATAACTGGTTAATGTCTGTACTCCCGCAGAAACAGCAAATAGAAGTGGAATAACAGCTGTAGCGATACCTACCTCTTTGGCCTGCATTGTAAAGAAAGCATCACTGAAAACAAAGAGTAAAAATACAAAATACAAAAACAAAGAAGCAATGGTTTTTTTATCATTGTCCGTCAGAGTAAATGCCTGATTTGAAAATGGTTTGCTTTTTGGAATATCACCGACAAAGAATATAACCAGAACCAGTCCCACAATGCCGGGGACCAAGGTTGCATAAAAGATATTTCGTATCACAGTTTCACTCTGTCCGAAATACAGCAATATACCAAAAAGGATCAAAATACCGCTTAGTTCTCCTGATATGTCCATCATCTTGTGAAAACCGAAAGTCTTACCCGAGGCATTGGTCTTGCTGTATTCAGAGATCATCAGATCTTTAGGTGCAGAACGCAGTCCTTTGCCAAGACGCTCAAAGGCTTTAAGCAATGCGACACTTTTATAGCCGTGGCAGATACCTATCAGGGGTTTACTCAGTGCAGAAAGAGCATAACCTCCAACAACAAGCGGCTTTACGATACCATACCGGTCAGAGAGATACCCCGATACCAGACGCAATGCATAAGAGACAAAGGTGGCAACTGCAATAATCACACCCAGTTTATCCATCCCCTCATGCAAAACAACAACAACAAAAATAGGCAAAATCGGGTTGATCATGGCAGATGCCATATCGGTAAAAAAACTTACCCACCCCAGCATGACCACATTTTTGTCTATATTTTTCATAAAGGCGGATTCTCCGGTTCACTTTTTTGTATTCCGGATGCTTTTTTCTGTACCTCTATCTCCATTTTATATACCTCATACCACTTTCTAAGCCATCTGTCCAGAGGGTTGATCATTTTGTAGATCACCGGTACAACCAGCAACGTCAGAATCATCGACGAG
>DQSX01000207.1 GCA_015663065.1 Sulfurovum sp. | reverse complement strand
GGTGACAATGTAACGATCTTAGCCGGATGTTATGTAGGAGACAATGTAACGATTGGCTCAGATACACTGCTGCATCCCAATGTCACACTTTACCATGGTACAAAAATTGGCTCAGAGTGTATTATGCACTCCGGTACAGTGATCGGCAGTGACGGATACGGTTTTGCGCATACCAAGCAGGGTGAACATATAAAAATTTATCAAAATGGTAATGTTGTCGTAGAAGACAAAGTAGAAATAGGGGCAAACTGTACCATAGACAGAGCGGTATTTGGTACAACCTATATTCGTTCGGGTACGAAACTCGATAACCTCATACAGATCGGTCATAATTGTGATGTGGGAGAACACACGCTTTGTGCTTCCCATGTGGGGCTTTCAGGTTCAACCATACTTGGACGCAATGTTGTCATGGGCGGACAGGCTGCCACTGCAGGACATCTTGAAATTGGTGCCTTTACAACCGTTGCTGCAAGAGGTGGTGTGACCAAAGACCTTGAAGGGGGAAGAACTTATGCAGGCTTCCCTGCTATCGATCATAAATTGTGGTTAAAAATGCAGGCAAAAATCGCCGGACTGGTAAAACGTAAGAAATAGGGCTTCGACAAGCTCAGCCACCGTAAAATAATCGTTCCCTGAGCATGTCGAAGGGATTTATGATATAATCATTTTGTATACAAAAATATAAAGGATATAGTATGAGTGGAACAGTAACAAATATAGCTGAAATGACGTTAAGCGGTACAAAAGATGGGAAGATCACGGTAACAACCGTGTCTGAACCTTACGGACCTAAAAGTGAATCTGTGGCAAGTATTGGTATAGCACTTCAGGCAGGCGCAGATGAACCTGATTGGAAGGTACATATTCCCAAAGCTAATATAGATGAAGTGATCGCTGCTTTGCAAAAGGCAAAGACAAGCTTATAAAAAGAGATAATGAGCAGGAAGCTGCTTATTCGGCAGCGACCATCTCTTTGTAGAGTTTCAAGGCAGCGTCCATTCTCTCTTTATCGGGAATTTTACGTCCTGCGATGTATCCGACGATCTCATTGTTCTCATCGAACTTTGGTTTGATCCACACTTCAACAAGATAATATTTCCCTTCACTGGTCATATTCTTAACCATGCCTTCCCAGTAGTTTCCGCCTTTAATGACTTGCCACATACCTTCAAAAGCAGCTTTAGGCATATCGGGGTGCCTGTTAATACTGTGTGGTGAACCAATGAGCTCCTCTTTTGAATACCCTGTTAAGTTTCTAAACTTTCGGTTTGCATAAGTAATGATACCGGCTGTATCTGTTTCTGTGATCATCACTCCACCATCAAATGGAACTTCAATATCTACCGGGTCTGGCTTAGTGATCGAATTACCAGTAATAATGTTTTTTATGACTTTTCCCATTTTGTTCCATCCTTAATAATTAATCTTTACTTAATATAGTACCACCAAAAACTTATATCATTATAATATTTTGGTTACAATACGGCATTATTAGCTTAAGAAGGGGCATTTTTTGTCTATTGTCAAAAGAATTAAATCACTTTTAGAAGAACGTATATTGGTTATTGATGGTGCCATGGGTACACAGATCCAAGACCTTGAAGTACCGAAGGAAGCATGGATAGATGAGAAGGGAATAGAGCAGGAGGGATGTAACGAACTGCTTAACGACACAGCCCCCGCACTCATTAAACGTATACACAAGCGTTATGCGATGGCAGGTGCAGATCTTATCAAGACCAATACGTTTGGAACGATGCCTTGGGTACTCGATGAGTACCAGATGGGTGAACGTGCTTATGAACTCTCAAAAAAAGGTGCTACTTTAGTAAAAGAGATCTGTGATGAATACGGCACAGAGACATCTCCTAAATTTGTTTTAGGTTCCATAGGACCGGGAACAAAACTTCCCTCTTTAGGACATATCCATTATGATGAGTTATATGAAGGCTACAAGGTTTGTGCTTTGGGTCTCATTGATGGCGGTTGTGATATTTTCCTCCTTGAAACTTGTCAGGATCCTTTGCAGATAAAAGCAGCACTTCATGCCTGTCAGGATGCTTCAAAAGAGAGAAACACTGAAGTGCCTGTGATGGTTTCGGTGACCATTGAACTTTCCGGTTCGATGCTCATTGGTACCGATGCCACAACGATCGTAACGATCCTGGAACCGTTTGACATTCTATCGCTTGGATTTAACTGCGGTACGGGTCCTGATCAGGTGAAAAAACATTTAAAAGTACTTTCAGAACTCTGTGCCATTCCCATTTCGGTACATGCTAATGCGGGACTGCCTCAAAATAAAGGAGGGTATACCTACTACCCGATGGGTCCTGATGAATTTACAGACAAGCAGTTAGAATTTACAGCATTTGACGGTGTAAGTTTTTTGGGAGGTTGTTGTGGTACTACACCACAGCACATTCAAGCTCTGAAAAAAGCGGTTGAGGTAATTAAGCCTAAAAAGGCAAGCGGATCCATCGCACCCAGCGTCGCTTCACTTTTTAACACAACAGAACTTTTTCAGGAACCTGCACCTCTGCTTATAGGAGAGCGTTCCAATGCCACAGGCTCCAAAGCTTTTAGAGAACTCATTTTGGCTTCTGACTATGAAGGTACGTTGACCGTTGGTCAGGCACAGGTACGAGACGGTGCGCATATGCTTGATGTCAATGTGGAGTTCGCAGGACGTGACGGTGCCAAAGATATGAGAGCCGTGATGGAGCTTTATAACCAGAAGATCCCTCTGCCACTTATGCCTGATGCCACCCGCCCCAATACCATTGAGGAGGGGCTGAAGTGCATCGGTGGAAAGCCTATTATCAACTCTACAAATCTGGAAGACGGTGAAGAGAACTTTGCACGCTATTGTCACTTGGCAAAAAAATACGGTGCTGTACTGGTCTGTCTGGTCATCGATGAAGAGGGTATGGCAAGAACCGCAGAGAAAAAAGTTGCCATTGCCAAGCGAATGTATGATCTGGCGGTTAATGTGCATGGACTCAAAGCTCAAAATATTATGTTTGATATGTTGGCGTTTACTGTAGGTACAGGAGAAGAGGAAGATCGTCTGGCAGGACTGCATGCTTATAATGCCATTAAAGAAATACATAAAATTTACCCTGATGTAGGTTCTACTCTGGGGCTCTCAAATATCTCTTTTGGTTTAGAGAAAAATGCAAGGTTTTACCTGAATTCTGTCTTCCTGCACCATTGTATCCAAGCAGGAATGACATCGGTGATCATCAATGTAAAACATATTATCCCTCTGGCTAAAATGACAGAAGATGATATTCGTATTTGTGAAGAGTTGCTTTTTACACCAGATGAAGATTCCTTATTTAAATTTATAGATCACTTTTCAAATGCCGTCGTCGATACAGAAAAAGCAGATGAAGCGTATGATGCGATGTCAAATGAGGAGAAGATCAAAAAACTTCTGATGGATGGCGATAAAGAGCGTATGCTCCCGCTTGTCGAAGAGGTACGCCATGAGATCGATGCAGATATTATCGTCAATGAACTGCTTATTGATGCGATGAAAGTAGTAGGAGAGCTCTTTGGCTCCGGGCAGATGCAACTGCCGTTTGTACTGCAGTCAGCTGAGACTATGAAAACAACGGTGGATTACCTGAACCCCTATCTGACAAAACAGGAAAAAGAGACAGACACAACACTGGTCATAGGAACAGTAAAAGGGGATGTGCATGATGTAGGTAAGAACCTTGTAGATATCATCCTCTCCAACAATGGCTTTAAAGTGGTTAATGTGGGTATAAAAACAGACTTGCAAGAGTATCTTGATGTGCTGGAAGCACAGTCTATTCAAGCTATTGGTATGTCTGGACTGCTTGTAAAATCAACAGCGGTCATGAAAGAAAACCTTGAAGCCATGGCAGAGATGGGTCTGGAGATACCTGTGCTTTTGGGTGGTGCTGCATTGACACGCTCTTTTGTAGATGATTTCTGCCGTCCCATCTATAAAGGACCTATTTTTTATTGTCGTGATGCTTTTGACGGGGTCATTGCCATGGGGCGTATAGAGAAGTTCAATGAAGATCCATCTGTCGGACTTGATACACGTTTGGCCGGAGATATGGTCGAACGTGTGGAGAAAGTGAAAAAGGAGGTAGTTATACCTCCTTTTTCTGAAATAAAACAGCCTGAAAAAGTAGCTGTACCCACCCCACCGTTCTGGGGAAGACGTGTACTACAGAAAGAGGACCTTGATCTGGGTATGATCTTTGACTGGGTCAATCAAAAAACGGTTATCAAAATGCACTGGGGATACAAGTCCAAAGGGTTGGAAAAAGAGGCCTATAAAAAACTGCTTGATGAGACAGTTTATCCTGCTTATGAACGTTTAAAACAGGAGTTTATAGAGAAAGAGCTTTTTGAACCTACAATCATTTATGGGTATTATCCATGTAGAAGTGATGACCAGGAGTTGTACCTCTTTGATCCCTCTGAAGGTTGGAATGTCGATGCCAACGCCAACCGAGAGCCTCTCGATAAGGTGATAGGAAGAGCGGTCACTACCTTCTCTTTCCCAAGGCAGGGTAGAAAGCCACACCGCGCACTTTCTGACTTCTTCAGACACGAGAGACATGATGTTATCGCACTGACTTGTGTCTCTGCCGGAGCAAAGTTTTCAGCGTATGAAAAAGAGCTTTACGATGCAGGAAAATACCTTGAGTACAACATGGTGCATGGTTTTTCTGTAGAGTTGGCAGAAGCCTTGGCAGAAGTGGCACACAAACAGATACGTATGGACCTGGGTATATTGAGAGAAGATGAGGGGGCTACGCTTCGTGATGTACGTATGAACCGTTATCAGGGTGCAAGATACTCCTTTGGTTACCCTGCCTGTCCGGATCTGGAGCAAAGCAGAGGGATCTTTGACCTGCTCAAGCCAGAAGAGTTTGGCATAGAACTCTCCGAGACTTTCCAGATACATCCGGAGCAGAGTACCACAGCATTGGTGGTGCACCATAAAAATGCCAGTTATTATGCAGTGTAGGATTTCTTAATACCTAATATTGTCGGGATCGGGAGAGGAACCCGACCTACTTTTTTAAAAACATGTCAAAATTCCATACAATTAATTCAAACACAATAAATAACACGATATTATCTTCTAATTTTAATTATATAAGGATAATTCATGCTAGAAAAACATGGATCCATGCTGCTTGCCAGAGAAGATATAAGAGTCTTTGACTGTACCATTAGAGACGGTGGTTTGGTAAACAATTACCATTTTACTGATGAATTTGTAAAAGGCGTTTATGAAACCTGTGTTGCCGCAGGTGTTGACTATATGGAGATAGGGAAAAACAACTCTCCGACACTGATGTGTGAAAAGGAGTTTGGTGTCTGGAACTTTTCCAAAGAGGAAGATATACGACGGATCGTTGGTAACAATGACACAGATATGAAGATAGCGGTCATGTCTGATATAGGAAGAACCGTTAAAGAAGAGCTTCTGCCAAAAGAAGAGTCCGTGGTCGATATGATCAGGATAGCTACTTACATTCATCAGATACCTGAAGCCATAGAGCTTATAGAAGAGGCACATGCCAAAGGCTATGAGACCACTGTCAATGTAATGGCGATCGCCAAAGCATTTAACGATGAGCTTGATGAGGTCCTTGAAGTGCTTAGTAAGACAAATGTTGACGTTATCTATATTGCTGATACTTTTGGATCGTTTTATCCTGAGCAGATCAGGGATTTAACTGAGAAATACCTCGATGTAGCAGAAGCCAATGGCAAACAGGTAGGGATCCATGCCCATAACAACATACAGTTGGCGTATGCAAATACGATAGAGGCAATGATATATGGTACGAGCTTCCTGGACTGTACCATCTCAGGATTGGGAAGAGGAGCAGGGAACTGTCCTATGGAACTTCTTATCGGTTTTCTGAAAAATCCAAAATATAAACAGCTCCCTGTTCTTGAGTTCATAGAGAAATACATTGTGCCTTTGGAGAAAGAGTTGGACTGGGGATACAGTATCCCGTATATGATCACCGGTCAGCTTGTTGAACACCCAAGGTCTGCAATGAAAGCCAGAGATGAAGGTGACACGGAGTATGTTAAATTCTATAAGACTTTAACAGAGTTGGACTAAAAAATATTATAAGTTGTTGTCACATTGTAGGTGGCAACGATATTTATTGTTTTAAATCGGTATTGGTATCGGAATAATATAGTGGCTGCAGGCTGTCAAGATAAATGCCATTACAATAGCTAAGACCAATATTAATAATTTACGCATATGTACTACCTTTCGTGTTCAAATACTTCACCCATTTGTTCAAAGTCCAACATTTTCTTTATTATAACTTTAACAGGTGTATCAAGGGTAAACCCGTAAGAGATAAGCGTTTCAAGTACCTCTCCTTGGTATGCTGCTTCAAGTACAGAAATATACTCTTTTTTCAGGTAGGGACGGACCGTTTCCAAATCTCTTTGTAGGTCCTCTCTGTAGCGTTCCATGGCATTGTCATCGCCATAGTCTGCAGACAGATCATCTTTGTCAATGTCATCGGATGCTTCCAGCATTTTTCTGAAAATAAAATCTTCAAAATTCTTTGCAATGATCTCTGTCTCATCATCTTCCCAAATGAGCACAACGGGATTTTCTCCGTCAAGGTGCATATTTTCATAAAAAGCGTAGATATTTCCTTCTGCCGTTTTTGCAAAAGGGATGAAGTGGTGTTCTTCTCTGTCCCACTCATCAGGGAATTCGAAGTGGAGTATTTCTGCAGGCGTAAGAAGTTCAAAGTCTGAACCTCCCGAGTGCAGCAGCAGTGGCGGATTCTCTTTGAGTGCAGGATAGACATCTTCAGCCCATGTTTTACCTTCGGGTAGAGGCGTTTCAAAACCTCGCATCCAGTTGAGCCTGTCAGCTTCCCAAAGTGTTTTAAAGAGTTTTGGGAAATTGTAATGGTGTTTTTTTTCCAGTTCTTCTAATGTTATCATAGGTGATTCCAAATATTTTTTGTATATATATCAGAAATCACATCAAGCTTTGCTTCTAAAAGAAAAGTTTTAGTTGATCCCATACTCTTTTCCATAGTGTTCAACAACAAAGTCTATATCTTTGTCACCACGTCCGGAGAGGTTGATGAGGATGGTGCCTATGTTTGGTTCTTTAGCCAGTTTGAGTGCATACGCTACTGCATGTGAGGACTCAATAGCCGGAATGATCCCCTCTTCACGTGAGAGTTCGAAAAAGGCCTCGATAGCTTCTTTGTCATTGATGCAAGCATAGTTCACGCGACCCAGATCTTTCAGGTAGGCATGTTGCGGTCCTACCGAAGGGTAGTCAAGTCCTGATGCTACAGAGTAAACCTCCTGGGGTTCACCCTGGTCATCTTGAAGCATGTATGATTTAAATCCGTGCATTACACCTGGTTTACCCAGTGTCATAGTGGCTGCATTTTCTCCGGGAATGTCAAGGCTTCTACCTGCAGGTTCAACTCCATGCATAACGACATTTTCATCATTCATAAAAGCAGTGAAGAGACCTAAAGCATTTGATCCTCCACCTACACAGGCAACAAGATTGTCAGGCAGTGTTCCTGTCATTTGCAGGAATTGCTCTTTGGCTTCGACACCGACAATTGACTGGAAATCTCTTACCATTTTAGGAAATGGGTGTGGCCCCACGACCGAACCGATGGCATAAAACTGTGTGACCGGGTCTCCCATGTATGCTTCAAAAGCAGTGTCAACTGCTTCTTTGAGTGTACGGCGGCCATGTGTTGCAGGAATGACCTTTGCACCTAAAATATGCATTCTTATTACATTCGGATGCTCTTTAGCCATATCTACTTCACCCATATAAATATCACATTCAAGTCCAACCAAAGCAGCAGCAGTTGCCAGTGCAACACCGTGTTGCCCTGCACCTGTCTCCGCAATGAGTTTTTTCTTTCCCATTTTTTTAGCCAAAAGTGCTTCACCTAAACAGTGGTTTATTTTATGAGCACCGGTATGGTTCAAGTCTTCTCTTTTGAGGTAGATCTCTGCACCGTATTTTTCAGAAAGGTGTTTCGCATGGAAAATAGGGCTTGGGCGACCAACATAGTGTTGATACAGGTCTGTAAGTTCTTCGATGAATTCCGGATCTTTTCTTATATCATCATAGGCAGCAGTGATCTCATCCATAATGCTTTGCAGTTCAGGAGGGATAAACGCTCCTCCGTACTCTCCAAAATAGCCTTCTTCATTGGGTAGGGGACAATCGAAAATGTTTTTTGCCATGGTTATCCTTCATATATGTTTTTTATTCTATGGGTCATTGTACAAAAAAATAGTTTTTGTGTGACTTATTATGATAAAATAGGTAGATTATTTGCTAAGGACTTTCTATGGAACTGCAAAAAGGTTTATATCGGCATTATAAAGGTAATCTCTATGAAGTGCTAATGACGGCACAACACTCCGAGACAGAAGAGTGGATGGTCGTCTATAAAGCATTATACGGAGATGAGGGGATGTGGGTACGTCCTTATGAAATGTTTGTTGAAAAGGTTGAGGTCGATGGTGTACTGGTCAACAGGTTTGCATTTGTAGGAGAATAATGTGTTTTTCCTTCGACAAGCTCAGGGAACGGAGTCCAAATGTATTCAAACGGAAGCTGAGCCTATTAACGTGAGCAGAGCCTGTCGAAACTAGATGCCTTCCATTTGTCTTGCTTCAAAACTTACAAGATCATTGCCAGAGAACTTAAAAAAGAGTTCAATAGGCCGACAACACACTTCACAATCTTCAATGTAGTCACTCTGCTCTTCTGAAGCGTCTAATATCATAGAAATACGCTCCCAGCAGTAGGGGCAGGTAAAAAAATGTTCCATTACTTCTCCTTCTTTGTAAAATATCTGCTGCTATAGATTTCTTCTTTTTTGTGTGATTGTACTATACTTCTTTCTATATTTGCATGATGAAAGGTTGAAATGTCACAAATCATAGAACACTTTAAAACGTTAACACAAATTCCTCACTGCTCTAAAGAGGCAGACGCACTTTTAGATTTTTTAGTTGCTTTTGCAAAAGAGAGAAATTATGCTGTTGAGGTGGATGCTGTCAAGAATATTCTGACCACAAAAGGCAATCCGACACTTTGTCTGCAAGCTCATTATGACATGGTCTGTATGGGAAAAGCCCCACAGATAGAAACCTATGTGGAAGAGGGCTGGATGAAAGCCAAAGACGCTTCGTTGGGTGCAGATAACGGTATGGCGATTGCTATGATGATGCAGTTGATGGATGAGGGGAGAGAGTTGGAATTTTTACTCACATCAGATGAAGAGATAGGACTCATTGGTGCTAGTGAAGTGGCTTTTGAGTTAAAAAGTAAGTTCATGCTCAACCTTGACTCCGAAGATGAAGCAGAAGTCTACATCGGCTGTGCCGGCGGAGCAGATATCACTGCATTTAAACAAGATACCTATGTTGACGGTTCCGGCCTCTGTTATGAAGTGGCGGTCAAAGGGCTTGTCGGCGGTCATTCAGGTGTGGATATCGATAAAGGCATTCCCTCTGCCATTAAAGTACTGGGAGAGTATCTATATGCAAACGAAACTATCCAGCTGGCAAGCATCTATGCAGGAGAACGCCGCAACTCCATACCTGCCAATGCCGTAGCGATCGTACGCAGTGAAAAGGTTTTAAGTAGCAGCGGAGATGTAACGGTAAGGGTTTTGAACGAATCACCAAAGGTTTTCAAAGAGGGGAGAGAGCTCATTAAGATGATACATGGTTTCAAACATGGTGTACATGCTCAGAATAAAGCAATGGGTATCCCCGATGTCAGTATCAACCTTGCGATCATTACAGCAGATGAAGGGGGCGGCTTAAAGATAGAAACATCTGCCAGAGCCATGGACGCCAAGGCATTGGATAGGCTCACGGTAGAAACGACAGTACTCTTTGAATCATTTGGATTTACTGTAGAGGTTGAAGACAAGTACCCTGCATGGAAACCTGATGTCAGTGACTTTACCAACCTGGTCAGTGAAGAGATGAAAAAAGTATTTGGAAAAACTAAAATGATGGCCATCCATGCCGGTCTTGAATGTGGTGTCATTGCTGAAAAATACCCGAATATGAAGTTTGCTTCTATCGGTCCGACCATACGCTACCCACACTCGACACGAGAAATGGTCAATGTAGAATCTGTTGCCAATACCTATGAAGTACTTGAAGGTATTATTGCATGTCTGTGAATGATATATGTGTATTTTTGTTACACTTTTATAAATAATATTAACAAATAATTTTTATAATTTCTTGGTAAGAGAGTTGGTAGTAAGCTTAAAAGATACCAAAGGTTTTTACAGACCCAATATGAAGGACTAAAATGAAAACAATATTTCAGGATTTAGAGTATTTGAAAAAGAATACGGATGATAAAAAATCAAAAAGTATTATTAAAGAGCTTGAATCGAATATTCATCTCTTAAAAACAAAAAGCGGGCTTACGCAGTTGATGAACAAGAAAAAGCTTGCAAAGATCATACGTAATGTTGAATATGAAGAGGAGTTGAAGAGTTTACAAGTAGAGCTCATTAAACTGCAAAACTGGGTCTATGACAATAATAAACGTGTCATGATCATCTTTGAAGGGCGTGATGCAGCAGGAAAAGGCGGGTCTATTAAACGTTTTACACAGTACCTTAACCCAAGAAAATTCAGGGTCGTAGCACTTCAAAAACCTACAGAGGTAGAGACAGGACAGTTTTACTTCCAACGATACTTTCAGCATTTACCAAACCCCGGAGAGATCACGTTCTTTGACCGTTCCTGGTATAACCGTGCCATCGTAGAACCGGTTTTCGACTTCTGTACACCTGAACAGTATGAAAAGTTTATGAAGCAGGTACCGGAAATAGAACATTCGATCATAGATGACGGGATCATACTGATCAAATTGTGGTACTCAATTACTAAAGAGAATCAACAAAAAAGATTTAAAGAGCGTATGTCCAACCCTTTGAAACACTGGAAACTAAGTCCTGTAGACCAGAAAGCACAAGAGATGTGGGACAAGGTCACCTATTACAAAGAAGAGATGTTCAGCCGTACACATACCGGTTATGCACCGTGGATCATTGTGGACAGTAACGATAAAAAACGTGCAAGACTTGAGTCTATACGTTATGTACTTGCCCAAATACCTTATGAGGGAAAAGAAGAAGCAAAGATAAACCTTCATCATGACCCGGATATTGTAGAGCGTTATCATAGAAACACACATACAGAGAAATAATCATGATTCTCTGTGTAGGTGGACTTAGCTACCTTACACTTTAAAGGTCTGGGTCGTTTTACAGTGCTCGGACATAAAACACCCTTCACACTCAGGCTTGAGTGCTTTACACTTATACCGTCCGAACAGCACCATGGCCTGATGAAGCAGATGCAGGTCCGTTTTAAACTTTTTACTTAAGTCCTCTTCACATTTCACAGCTGTTTTGGCATCACTTAAACCTAACCTGTGTGCCACTCTGTATACATGGGTATCGACAGCCATAAGGTTGGCTCCGGCATATTCTATCATGACAACGTTGGCAGTTTTTTGTCCTACGCCTGCAAGTTTTACAAGTTCATCTCTTTCCAGAGGAATTTCATTGTTATGATGCTCTACGACAGATTGTGCCATCTTGATGAGGTTTTTAGCTTTATTGTTGAAAAAAGAACAGGTATTGATATAGCTTTTTACTTCATTTAAGTCAGCATTTGCAAGCGATACCGCATCAGGATAGGCTTTAAAAAGTGCAGGGGTAATAATATTGACACGTTTGTCTGTACACTGGGCAGAAAGCATGACAGAAATGAGTAGTTCATAAAGATTGTTATATTCCAGTTCCGTGACAGAGTCGGGATAATGTTGTAAAAAGAGTGCTTTTATCTCTTCGATCTCTTTTTTCGTTGCTTTTTTTATTTTTGCCATACGTTTCATAGCCTTTTTACATAGTTCTGAGATTAAAATTCTATCATATTAATCAATGATTTACTAATCATAGATATAATCTTAGATAAATTTAAAAAATCAAAGGAATTACATATGTTAAAACTCGTAAAAACTTCACTGTTGACTGTCGCAGTCATGGCAACTTCAGTGGTTGCATCAGATATTCTGGTTACGGTGAATGGTAAAAATATTACAAAACAAGACGCAGAGCAATTTGTTGCTGCAGCACAGCAGGGTGCACATTTTGCACAGCTGGACAAAGCACAGCAAGAGATGATAAAGCAGAGACTTGTTGAAAAAATTCTTTTTACAGAGTTGGCAAAAAAAGAGGGTGTGGAGAATGATCCGGAGTTCAAAGCAGCGATAGAGAAGATCAAGGAAGAGCTTCTTGTTAATGTTTGGATGAAAAAACAGCTTGATAGTACACTGGTAAGCGATTCTGAAGCTAAAGAGTTCTATGAGAAAAACAAAGATAAGTTTAAGCAGCCTGAAACAGTAACTGCCAGCCATATATTGGTAAAAACAGAAGATGAAGCCAAAGCGATCATTGAAGAGCTTAAACCACTTAAAGGTGCGGCATTGAAAGAAAAATTTGTTGTATTGGCAAAAGCAAAATCTACAGGTCCTTCAGGTCCTAAAGGTGGAGATCTCGGTACCTTTACACAAGGGCAGATGGTACCTGAGTTTGCTAAAGCAGTATGGGCACTTAAAGACGGTACGGTTACACTTGAAGCTGTAAAAACACAGTTTGGTTACCATGTAATTTATCTTGAAAAGAAAAATCCTGCCATTGCACTTCCGTATGATGCGGTCAAAGAGAAGATCATTCAGTCACTTAAGCAAAAACAGTTTGCAGTCAAAGTAGCTGAGGTTGCTAAAGAGCTTAAGTCAAAAGCGAAGATCGTGGATACAAGTAAAGAAGCTGCACCTGCCAAGTAGCGGCATTGAGTAATCTGTATTAGGGGGAGGGATAGTATGAAGAGAATTTTTGTGGTCTTGGTGACTGCTATGGGTATGTTCACAGTAAATGCATCTGCAGATGCATTAAAGAACAGCTTGACAAACATGATGAACAAAAAAGATACAACAGCAGGAATGGTGGATCTGAGCAGACTTGATGTCAATGCCAGACCTCAACAGCCAAAAACAAGATCGTCTAAAGCTGTTGTTGCAACCGTAAACGGTACAAAGATCATCAAAAAAGATGCAGATGCATATATTAATAAAAGAACCAACGGAGAGGTCAAAGACTTTGACTTCTTGCCAAAAAAACAACGTATAAGACTTCTTCAGGAAATGTCCATTTCCCAACTTGCTGCCGATATGGCAGCCAAAGAGTTGACAGATCAGGAAAAAACAGCCATCTCTACACGTGTGTGGATGCAGAAACAGGCATCCAAAAACCCTGTAACAGACGCACAGGTCAGAGAAGTGTATGACAATCTTAAAAAACGGGCAGTAGAGAGTAACTCTACCCACCCTATTCCCGAATTTGATAAGATCAAAGACAATATGAAAATGCAGATGGCTGAAAAATCTATTGTTGGTACACTGATGAAAGATGTCAATATCACAGTGATCGATGCCAATATGATCGCAGGAAGTATTAACGGTATTTTTATCTCTATAGATGATGCAAACAATGCATTGAATGCAGTGACTAAAGGTAAAGCAACCTGGGCATCTGTACCATCTGCAGACAAAGAGCGTGTACTTAAAATGATCGCACCTGGAAAACTGGTTGAAGCAGCTGCAAAAAAAGATCTCTCAGCCAAAGAGAAAAACACGGCATTGTCCAACTACTGGATGCAAAACAAGGTCATGAAAACAAAAGTGAGCGATAAAGAGCTTAGATCAGCCTATGAGAAGATCAAAAAAGCATCTAAAAAAGCAAAATCAAAAGAGATAATACCTGAGTTTGAAACATTGAAAAATACCTTGCATATGCAAATTGCCAAAGAAAAAGTTCTTGCAGACTTAATGAAAACTGCAAAAATTAAATTAATCAAATAATAGGAAGTTTTAAATGTCTACAAAAGTCTTAGATGTAGTGGAAGCAGGTGTCGTAACCGGTGATGATCTTCAAAATCTATTTAGCATAGCAAAAGCAGAAGGGTTTGCACTGCCTGCAGTCAATGTTGTCAGTACCTCTTCGATCAATGCTGTATTGGAGTCTGCAAAGAAAGTGAACTCGCCAGTAGTCATTCAGTTTTCAAATGGTGGTGGCGCATTTTATGCAGGGAAAGGTTTACCTTCAGATGAAGCAGCGATCCTGGGCAGCATCTCCGGGGCACAGCATGTGCATACTGTAGCCAAAGCGTATGGTGTGCCTGTAGTGCTGCATACAGACCATGCAGCAAGAAAACTTTTGCCATGGATAGATGCACTGCTTGACGCTTCTGAAGCACATTTTAAAACAGAGGGTACTCCTCTTTTTTCCTCTCACATGATAGATCTTTCTGAAGAACCTATAGAAGAGAATATTGCTACGTGTAAAACTTACCTTGAACGTATGTCTAAAATGGGTATGACACTTGAAATAGAACTGGGTGTTACAGGTGGAGAAGAAGATGGTGTAGACAATACAGAGATCGACAATGCCCTGCTTTATACCCAGCCTGAAGAGGTTGCGTATGCTTATGAGGAGTTGATGAAAGTCTCTGACAAATTTACCATAGCTGCTTCATTTGGAAATGTACACGGTGTCTATAAACCGGGTAATGTGGTACTGACGCCAACTATTTTAGACAATTCACAAGCCTTTATTGAGGAGAAATACAATACTGCTAAAAAGCCTGTGAATTTTGTATTCCACGGCGGTTCGGGCTCTGAACTTTCAGACATCCGTGAAGCTATTGGCTATGGTGTCATTAAAATGAATATCGATACCGATACACAGTGGGCATTTTGGGATGGTGTAAGAGGATATGTCGCTAAAAATCATGAATATCTTCAGGGACAGATCGGAAATCCTGAGGGTGAAGATAAGCCAAACAAAGGAAAATATGATCCTCGTAAGTGGTTACGTGCCGGTGAAGAGGCTATGGTTGTTCGTCTTGAGCAGGCATTTGATGATTTGAATTGTTTGGATCGAAATTAAGAGAGTTGTTTTCATCTTCTCCTATAGAAAAATATACTTTTAAAGATCACTCTTTTTACTTGAAAAGAGATGACATGCTTCATCCAGACTTTTCCGGCAATAAAGCCCGTAAGTTTTACTACTTTTTTCACCATGATCTTCCCCATGTAAAAAAAATTGTCTCTTACGGTTCGGCACAATCCAATGCCATGTATTCACTCTCTGTTCTGGCAAAGATGAGAGGGTGGGAGTTTGCGTATTATGTGGATCATGTGGCTGAGTATTTGAGGGAGAATCCTCATGGAAACTATAAAGGTGCACTAGATAATGGTATGCAGCTTCGAGATCTTCGACAGGCTCAGATACCGAAAGATCCGCAATCGTTCCCTGAGTTTGTCGAAGGGAAAAATGATCTACTGTTCATTGAAGAGGGTGGACGACAAAAAGAAGCAGAGTATGGCATAAAACTTTTAGCCCAAGAGATTATTGATTGGCAAGAAGAGAATAATGTCAAAATGTTAAATGTTTTTCTCCCTTCGGGAACAGGTACAACAGCACTGTTTTTACAAAAAAGTTTCTCATGCCTCACGCCTCACGCCTCAGGCCTCACTCGTGTTTACACGACGCCATGTGTAGGTAACAGTGATTATTT
The DNA here is from genome assembly GCA_015663065.1 of Sulfurovum sp. GTDB lineage: Bacteria > Campylobacterota > Campylobacteria > Campylobacterales > Sulfurovaceae > Sulfurovum. The sequence continues at coordinate 957 of DQSX01000207.1, read as the reverse complement.
GAAAAAGCAGTTTTTTGAACTTGAAAGGAATGAAAATGACCATCCTCACATTTTAACTTTAGAAAAAAAACACCATTTTGGAAAACTTTATAGAGAAAATTACAAAATTTGGCTAAAATTGCATGAAGAAACGGGAGTGGTCTTTGATCTGCTTTATGATCCATTGGGGTGGCGGGTTCTGCTTGCACATCCTGAAGTTTTTTCTAAACCTACACTCTATATTCATCAGGGTGGTGTGTTGGGTAATGAGAGTATGCTCCCGAGATACAAACGGAAATATCCGGAACTAAAGGGGTCTGGTGATTTGTGACTTGCTGCAAAGCAATGAATCATGAATCACCTGACCTCAAATAAAATAGGAAAAACAATGAAAATATTTTACAGCAGTGATGATACATTTGAAGCAAACTTTAATGAGCTTTTAGAACGTGGAAAAATGGACATTGAGGGTGTGACAGGGATCGTTTCCGGTCTTCTTAAAGAGATACAGAGTGAAGGTAATAAAGCGGTAAAGTCTCAAATAGCAAAGTTTGACAGATGGGAACCGGCATCAGATGAGGCACTTTTGGTCTCTACTGAGGATATGGCGAAAGCCTATGAGAATATTGATCCAGAGTTACGTGATGCTTTACACCTTGCGTATGACAGAATTGAGTCTTACCACCAGAAACTTATGCCAAAAACTTGGATGGATACCGAAGCCAATGGGACGATACTGGGTCAAAAAGTAACGGCTGTAGACAGGGCAGGGCTTTACATCCCCGGAGGGAAGGCAGCTTATCCTTCTTCATTGCTTATGAATGTGATCCCTGCACAGGTTGCTGGTGTGGAAGAGATCGTTGTCTGTACGCCTGCACCGGACAATGAACTCAATGAACTGCTTCTTGCTGCCTGTCACTTGTGTAAAGTGACACAGGTTTTCAGAGTGGGTGGTGCGTCAGCCATAGGGGCGATGGC
>DQSX01000233.1 GCA_015663065.1 Sulfurovum sp. | reverse complement strand
TCTTGGATTTCCCCGTTTGTATTTTGGATGAAAAGTTTGATGCTTTTATCAGGGGTGGATACCATGTGGGTTTACCGACCATTGTGCATAAAGTGTGCAGTGCAGAGCTATTCTGTGTTCACTCTCCAAACGCATTTTGAAAAGCGTTTGTTGTTTTGAAAGCCTTTCCTTCCGACACGGCTGTCTATATATTCTCTGTCTCCCGCGAGCTACTCTCTGATCCGGCTTTTACAGAAAGGTCATAGAACTAATCTCTGGGTCTGGTAAATGTAAAGACAGCAATCGATTTCTTACTGCTTTTTTCAGGTACTATCTCAACCTGTATCGTATAGGGTGTCCTTTCCGGCATTTTAAAGAAGTTGCCGTAGCTTACTACTTCACCATGCATAGGTTCAAGTTTTTTTGTTTTTCCCTTCATACCCAGGGGAATAACAGTAGCTTTGACAGATGCATCTGTAATACGTTCTCCTGACTTCTCATCAAAAAGAGAAACGAGTATATGATACGTATGTTTTCCTATTTTCCTGTTTTCAGGGTAGTGCATACTGCCATGTCCACCTATCATCTGTGCCGGGATGGCACCAAAGTAGACACTGATGTTATCAACTATCTGATGCCGTTGTGTGTGTTCTGCCATGAGCAATGTTGTGGAAACTATCATCAACAAGAAAACAACTGTTTTTCTGTATAACATTTCTAATCCTTTTTTATACTTTTTTTGAAATACTATAGATATAGTATTCGGTCTTTTTTCATTGTACAGGTGCTGTGTGTAGGTTATGTGTAAAGTCAGATATGGCTTATTAAAGTAGAGAAGTTTCAGGGTAAAACAGGTGCTCAGCAGAGGTTCCTCCCGGCTGAGCTTGTAAAGACCTTAAAGCCGGATAGACGGAAAATACGTATCAAAACCAGAATCGCACCCCGATAAGCAGTGATGTTTCATCAACGGCGTTGAAATTACGGGTATTGCCAAATGTTTTTTCCCATGTGACTCCGATATAAGGTGCAAATTCACGAACGATCTCATAACGCAGACGCAAGCCTGCTTCTGCAGCTGAGAGCCCGGATCCAGTCTGCATAGACGGATCGTCTTTTGTATAGAAGTCAACTGCCAGTGACGGGGTCAGTATGAGCTTTTGGGTAATCAGTGCCTCATACTCGGCATCCAGACGAAGCGCTGTATTCCCATTGCTATTGACAAGCAGTGCTGCCCGTGTTTCAAAGAAGTAGGGTGCCAGACCTGCAATGGCAATCTCTCCCCAGGTCCTGGAGGCATCACTGTTCTTATCGTAAGCAATACCGGCCTGTATATCCCAAAAAGGTGCGATAGCTCTGGAATAGACCAGTTCATTCTGACTTGACTCAAGCCCTTCCGATGTTGCTGAACCCTCAGAATAGATATAGAGTTTATCTATATCATACCCTATATAGAAACTTCCTTCCCATGCTCTGGTATTCTCATCGTTGTCTAGTATTTCCAGTCTGTCCATAATAAGCATTGTGCGAAGAGGATCGTCCGCACCGGCAGCCTGCAGCGTCTGCCCAATTGCCATACAGCTTCCTAGAAGCAGCAGTATTTTTTTCAAGTTTATCTCTTTCTGTTTCATTTTTTATCCTTATACTACGATTACTTTTCTGAACATCCCTGCCATATGGTACAGCAGGTGGCAATGGTATGCCCAGCCACCTTTTGCATCGACCGTTACACGATAGCTGATCTTTGCTCCAGGCTGCACGATAACGGTATGTTTGCGCACAAGATGATTATCATCTCCTGTCTCGAGGTCGCTCCACATTCCGTGAAGGTGCATAGGATGGTTCATCATAGTATCATTGATGAAAGTAATACGTAAACGTTCTCCGTAATTGAACCGCAGCGGTTTGGCATCGGCATATTTGATTCCGTTGATCGACCACATGTAGCGTTCCATATTTCCGGTAAGATGCAATACGATCTCTCTATCCGGTTTTTTATGATGACGTGTAGAGTATCGGTTCTTCAAATCTGCATATGTCAGTACCCTTCGTCCGTTGTTGCGCAGTCCTACCCCGGGATCATCCAGCCGGTATTTTGGAGACATCGCCATCATAGTGGTCTGTACACCCCGGGCCATAGGCAGTTTTGTTACAGGGTATTTCTGTGTTTCCATGGCTTTCCATTTGTATTTTTGCATACTTTTTGTCTTGGACATCTTCATGCCGCTACCGCATTTCATTGCTCCGCTATGGTCCATATTGGTCATATCCATCCCCATATCGACCATTGAGAGGGGTTGGGGTTTATCCATTTTTGGTGCATTTGCCAATTGGGAAGCAGATGGTGTCAGTGAGCCGAGTGCATAGCCGCTTCGTTCAATACTTTGGGCAAAAATAGCATAAGCTCTGTTCGATACCGGTTCTACGATGACATCGTAAGTCTCTGCCACACCAATACGAAACTCCTCAATGCTGACAGGTTTTACATGGTTTCCGTCTGCTGCAACCACAGTCATTTTAAGCCCGGGAATACGGACATCAAAAAAACTCATCGCTGCACCGTTAATAAAACGCAGCCGTATCCGCTCTCCTTTTTTAAAGAGGGCTTTGAACTGTGTAGCAGGGTTTTCCCCGTTCATCAGGTAGGTATAGGTATATCCTGTTACATCAGAAAGGTCACGATCACTCATGCGCATCCCATTCCACATTTTTCTCTCCTCAAAGGCTTTTGCAAACCCTTTTTCCTTTACTTCGGAAAAGAAGTCCCCCACCGTTCTCTGTGAAAAGTTGTAGTAGTCGCTCATTCGTTTGAGTTTACGGTATATTGCCGCAGGCTTTTCATCACTCCAGTCTGAGAGCATGACAACATAATCCCTCTCATACCGGAAGGGTTCTCTCTTTTTTGGCTTGATAACAATGGCGCCGTACATACCGGTCTGTTCCTGGTATTCCGAATGGCTGTGATACCAGTAGGTACCATGCTGACCTACCTTGAATGTGTATGTAAAGGTCTCTCCGGGTGCAATGCCTTTGTAACTGATACCTGGTACCCCGTCCATAGGTGCAGGAAGAATGATCCCGTGCCAATGAATGGAAGAGTACTTTTTCAAGTGGTTTGTTACATGCAGTGTGACAGTATCACCTTCCTGCCATACCAGGGTAGGGCCGGGAATCTGTCCGTTGATCGTAGTAGCTACAGCAGCTTTCCCTGTAATATTAACTGGGGTATAATCAATATCAAGATAAAACTCCTTCCCTGTAAGAACCGGACTGTTATCTGATACTCTTTTAGGTGTTTCTGCCTGCAGGTCTGCTGCCGAAATTCCCATAAGGGAGCTTGCTGCTACCCCTTTTATAAATGTTCTTCGTTTCACACTGTTCCCCTTCTATTCATGTTCTTTTAAAAGTCTTGACTTTTCTTCATACTCTTCTTTACTTATGCCCCCGTTGGCATAACGTTTATCCAGAATATCCTGCGCTTCGCTTTTTTTATGTGCTCCTCTCCTGTTTTGCAAAAGGTAAAAGAGAATACCAATGACTATAAGTGGAACAAGCCATCCAAATGCCATGCCCCATCCGTGTCCGAAACCATACATGACAACTCCTTTCTAAAGTATATTTTCTATGTTTAGTGTACCGCTAAAGTGTGCATAAAGTGTGTACTTTACTAACCACTATATTAGATCTTAAGCGGATGTACGACTATTGGAAATACCTTATATGAAGATGTTCAGAAGCGTTGTTTGGTATCGTGTATAAAATGTGCAGAGAATCTACACACTCAATGCACAGTATATCTTTATAATACGGATGTACAGAGAGTGAAACCTCTGAAAAAAACATATTTAAAGGATATGAAATGAAAAAAGTAGTTGTAGCAAGTATTCTTGCATTGGGACTGGGATTTGGTTTTGCACAGGCAGATACCAAAGCAGAAGTAGAACTGGAACATGTACTCAAAACAGCGACTGGTGACGACAGCGTTGATGGTGATATGTCAAAAATGAAAGCGGCAGGAAAATGTAATGCCGGTCAAAGCGGAAAGGTAAAAGTGAAAGTAAAAAAACCGGCAAGAAAACCGACAAAAGCGGAACTTGAACTGGAACATGCCAATAAACTTGCAACCGGTGACGACAGTGTTGACGGTGATATGAAAAATATGAAAGCACAAGGCAAGTGCAATACCGGCAAGTAACCAATGCGATATGAGAGAGGGTTTTGAAACGCTCTGTATTTTGTAATTCTCCTTATCAGGCAGTCCAATAGATTCGGACTGCCATTTCTCCGATCAAAACATAATAGTACGTTTCAGACGCCATACACATTATATGCACACAATCACACTATAATAATCCTAGTAATACATTAAACCTGCAGTATGTATGTCAGATTATTGATTTTTCATGCATAACCCGGGTTAAAAAAGGATCTAAAATGAAGAGTAATGTGAAAGATCCCGTTTGCGGTATGGAAGTCTCAAAAGATACTGCGTTGCACCTGGAGTATAAGGGGGCAGCTTACTATTTCTGTTCTGATACCTGCCAGCATAAATTCAAAGATGATCCACAAGCCTATATTGATACAGATAAGGCTGCTTCTGCAGAATGTTCGACATGCAGCCCCCTCTTTAAAGAGGTATATGCACATACGCATTCAAATGAGATATCAGATAAAGCCATAGACGGGAAGGCAGTTTATACCTGTCCTATGCACCCGGAAATACAACAGAAAGGTCCGGGAAGCTGTCCCATATGCGGTATGGCGCTTGAACCTATGATCGTAGAGGCAGGTGAGGTCGAGAATGAAGAACTGATCGATATGACACGCAGGTTCAAGGTGAGTACATTGCTGGCGTTACCTGTATTCATTTTAGCAATGGTCGCTGATCTGGTACCCCAGTGGCTGCCGTCATGGCTTTCAATGTCTATGGTACAGTGGATCGAGTTCATTTTGGCGACCCCGGTCGTTCTATGGGGCGGCTGGCCGTTCTTTGTAAGAGGCTACTTTTCGGTAAAGAGATGGAATCTCAATATGTTCACGCTGATCTCTCTGGGGGTGGGTGCAGCATGGCTCTACAGTATGGTCGCATTGTTTTTTCCACAACTGTTTCCACCAAAAATGCAGTTTGAAGGCGGGCTTGTACATGTCTATTTTGAGGCAGCCGCAGTTATTGTGGCATTGGTACTCTTGGGACAGGTACTGGAGCTTCGTGCCCGTTCCCAGACCAATACGGCTATTCAGAAGCTGCTTGGACTTACACCAAATACGGCACGTATCGTCCGGGAAAACGGGATTGAAGAGAATATTCCTATTGAGCATGTTCAGGTTGGGGATATTCTACGTATTCGTCCTGGCGACAAGATACCTGTAGATGGTATCGTAACAGAAGGTGAAAGCAATGTTGATGAGTCCATGGTGACGGGAGAACCGGTTGCAGTACCGAAACGGGCAGGAGACACGGTAATAGGTGCAACGGTTAATGCAACGGGCTCTCTGCTTATAAAAGCACAAAAGGTCGGAGCAGATACACTTCTGTCCCAGATAGTGAATATGGTGGCACAGGCACAGCGTTCACGTGCACCTATCCAGAAACTGGCCGATACTGTTTCAGGCTATTTTGTACCCATTGTAGTGCTGGTATCAGTACTGGCCTTTGCTGGATGGTACTTCTGGGGACCGGAACCCCGTCTTGCCTATGCTGTTGTCTCAGCTGTGGCTGTACTTATCATTGCCTGCCCCTGTGCACTGGGGCTGGCAACACCTGTCTCAATTATGGTAGGTACCGGTAAAGGTGCCGGTATGGGTGTACTCATCAAAAATGCGGAAGCACTGGAGATACTCGAAAAAATTGATACACTT
>DQSX01000173.1 GCA_015663065.1 Sulfurovum sp. | reverse complement strand
TTTGACAAAATCCAAGGTTTTCTGCTTTAAGAGAGATACCAGGTCCTGATGTTGCTGTCATTGCCTTTACACCTGACATAGAAGCACCCATCGCTACTGCGATACCGGCGATCTCATCTTCCATTTGAATACAGGTTCCACCTACTCTAGGTAAGAAATCTGAAATGGCTTCCATTACTTCTGTTGATGGTGTAATAGGATACCCACCAAAGAATCTACAACCAGAATCAACTGCTGCTAGTGCTGCCAGGTGATTCCCTATCATTACTACTTCACGTTTTCCGTCTGCGTTTATTTTTCCTGCGCTATTTGCATCTGATGCCATTAGTTCGCCTCCTTATAATCTTCAGGTAGTCTATACCCGTTTGCGTTAATTGCTTCCTGTCTCGCTTTTGAAGCGTCAGTAAGCTTAGCAAATTTAAATTCGCTTTTCTCTGCTACATAAATAGCAAAATCCGGACAAGAGAGTTCACACTCATTACATCCGATACATGCATCAAGTGCTACGATCTCGATCATTGCACCCAGTGTTGTACCTGCATCTGCCTTCATAGAAAGAACACCTGCCGGACATGCATCCACACAAATGTCACACGCTTTACATCTAGCTGTATCTACCCATACTGGAGTATTAGCTGGAGCTGTCATTAATGTTGACATTATTTCCCCTTTTAATATTATTATTCGTGAGATATGCAAGGTTTTATACCTTATTCACTAAGAAGAGGATAACTTACTTTTGATGATTTTGTTATGAATAAGATGCGATTATTGTTACTATAAGAGGGGTTGTTACTATTTGAAGCAGGGAAATTAGGAGCTATAGACTCCTAATCAACTGTTCATTTTTCCAATAGCACAAGAGACAAAGCTTTTGGCTTTGGCTGAACCTGCATCAACAAATCCCATTTTCTCAGACAAAAAAGGATAACCCAGTTTTTTAAGTGCCAAACCCAATGCTTCTATCTGCTCATCAGCAATGTCCAGTGTGATCTCTCTGGGTTCTTTCTCAAGATCAACCTCTACTTCACCAAATTTTTCAAAAAGTTTTTCTTTCAGTGTAGCAGCACAACCGGCACATTTAACATTAATGATTTTGAAAGTGTGTATCATTTTGTTACCTCTATTATTGTAAATTTATATAGCATAGTATAGTGAAGTAATGTGGAAAGTATATGCAATATTTAGAAAAACACGTCACCCTGAATTAAATTCAAAATGACGTATTGATACACTTAGCCTAGGCTAAATAATTTATGATAAAAGTTCTTTAACTGCTTTACCGATCTCTGCCGGAGAAACAACCACTTTTACGCCTGCCGCTTCCAATGCTTCCATTTTCTCTTTTGCTGTACCAGCAGAACCAGAAACGATCGCTCCTGCGTGCCCCATTGTTTTACCTTTAGGTGCAGTTTGTCCTGCAATGAATGCAACAACCGGTTTAGTGATCTGCTCTTTGATCAGTTTAGCCGCCTGAATTTCAAGGTCTCCACCAATCTCACCGATCATTACGATACACTCTGTATCCGGATCTGCTTCGAACATTGGTAATATCTGGTTATAAGAAAGACCGATAATCGGGTCTCCACCAATACCAACAGCAGTAGTAATTCCATAACCTTCATTACATACCTGGTTTGCTCCTTCATACGTTAATGTACCAGACTTAGAGATAAGTCCTATATTTCCTTTTTTGAAGATCATACCTGGCATAATTCCGATCTTACACTCTTCAGCAGTGATCACACCCGGACAGTTTGGCCCGATAGTCATCATACCGTGCTTAGTCGCATGTGCTTTAGCTGCTTGCATATCTTTAACCGGAGCACCTTCAGTAATAATTACTGCAAGTTCGATCCCCGCTTCAGCTGCTTCCATTACTGCGTCACCTACAAATGCAGGTGGAACAAAGATCATAGATACAGTTGCTCCTGTAGCTTTAACTGCTTCGGCAACTGTGTTAAACACTGGTTGACCAAGGTGAGTCTGCCCACCTTTATTTGGTGTTACACCACCTACTATGTTTGTACCATAATCAATACACTGCTCAGCATGGAAAGAACCTTCTTTACCAGTGAAACCTTGAACGATAACTTTTGTATCTTTATTTACTAGAATTGACATAAATTAGTTTCCTTTCGCTGCAGCAACGGCTTTAGCCGCACCGTCACCTAGATCATCACCAACGATCAAGTTGGCTATGTTTGCATTTTTAAGAATCTCTGCTGCCTCAGGCGCATTTGTACCATCAAGACGAACGATCACAGGTACATTCACATCTGTAATCTTAGTTGCTTCAATGATACCGTTAGCAATACGGTCACAACGAACGATACCACCAAAGATGTTTACAAAGATCGCTTTAACGTTAGGGTTTTTAAGAATGATCTCAAAACCTTTTGCCACTGTTTCAGCATTCGCTGAACCACCAACATCAAGGAAGTTTGCAGGTGTTCCACCCATGTGGTTAATTGTATCCATCGTACCCATAGCAAGACCGGCACCGTTTACCATACAACCAATTTCACCATCAAGTGCAACATAAGAGAGACCATATTTAGCTGCTTCTACTTCATCTGGATCTTCTTCAGTTAAGTCACGCATTGCTGCGATCTCCGGCTGACGACCAAGTGCAGAGTTATCGAAGCCCATCTTACCGTCAAGTGCAATAAACTCACCCTTACCTGTTTTAACAAGCGGATTAATTTCGATCATCTCTGCATCAAGTTCCATATAAAGCTTAAATAGTTTTTGTGCAAAAGTAATAATGTTCTTCTGTTCAGCTTTGTCTGTGATACCAAGACCAAATGCCAATTCACGACCATGGAAGCCTTGGAATCCGATAGCCGGATCAACAGGAACAGTCACAATAAGCTCAGGAGTGTTTTCTGCAACATCTTCGATGTTCATACCACCCTCTGTAGATGCCATGATAAGAGGCATTTCCAGTTTTCTATCAAGTACAACAGAAAGATATAGTTCAGACTGAATATCCGCGCCATCTTCAATATAAAGTTTTTGAACCAATTTACCCTCAGGACCTGTTTGGTGTGTTACCAAAGTCATACCAAGAATTTCGTTCGCCAACGCTTCTACTTCATCAAGATTCTTAGCAAGTTTAACACCACCACCAAGACCACGACCCCCTGCGTGAATTTGAGCTTTTACGACCCATACAGGACCACCTAACTCTTGTGCAGCAATAACCGCATCTTTAACGCTTTCAACCATAATACCTTTTGGTACTGGTACATCATACTTGGCAAAAATCTGTTTTGCCTGATATTCATGTATATTCACATAGACTCCTTTTTTACATAAGTTCCTATATTATACGACTAACAGAGATAATATTTGGTTAATTGAATTATTATGCGGGATGATTTTAAAAAAGTGGTGATTTTTTACACATTTAGAGAGGAAGACGGGAGAATTCTCTCGCCTTCTTTTAGAAGTATTATTAAGCCTTTGGAGAGATCATCTCTTCAGGTTTTACATTTTTGTCAAAGTCTTCTGCTGACATAAGTCCAAGTGCTACAGCCTCTTCTTTTAGTGTTGTACCATTCTTGTGTGCTGTTTTAGCAATGGTCGCTGCATTTTCATAACCAATGTATGGGTTAAGTGCCGTTACCAACATCAAAGAATCATTTAAAAATCTATCAATATTTTTTCTAATTGGCTCTATACCTACAGCACAATTTATGTCAAATGAAACAATAGCATCTGTAAGCAGTTTAGTAGATTGTAAAATATTATAGGCGATTACCGGTTTAAATACATTCAATTCAAAGTTACCTTGAGATGCTGCTATACCTACGGTTGCGTCATTACCCATCACTTGCACAGCTACCATAGTCATAGCTTCTGCTTGCGTAGGATTAACCTTACCTGGCATAATAGATGAGCCTGGCTCATTTGCAGGGATCTCTATCTCTCCCAGTCCACATCTTGGACCTGAAGCCAACCATCTTACATCATTGGCTATTTTCATCATGTTTGCTGCGAGTGCTTTTAGCGCACCGGAAAGTACTACTTCCGCATCATGTCCTGTAAGCGCGTGAAATTTATTTGGCTGAGAAACAAAACCGTAATCTTTAGCCATAAAGCTGTTAAGTTGCGCAGCAACCCTTTGCGAAAATTCTGGATGTGAGTTTAGTCCCGTTCCTACAGCTGTTCCACCGATGGCAAGTTCCCTACAGTAGACAAGTGCATCATTCAGTTGTTTTAAATTTGCATCTAACATTGCTACATAACCAGAAATTTCCTGACCAAGTGTCAATGGGGTAGCATCTTGCAAGTGTGTTCTACCTATTTTCACTACATTAGAAAAAGCTTCTACTTTTCCTTGCAGAGTAGATCTCAGTTGATTCAATGCAGGAATAAGATTATCAGTAACAGCAACCACTTCAGCGATACGCATACCTGTCGGATAGGTGTCATTAGAGCTTTGCCCTTTGTTTACATCATCATTGGGGTGCACAAGGTTTTCTTTAGTAAAGTCTCCACCCAAAATCTCCGTGGCTTTGTTTGCTACCACTTCGTTCATGTTCAT
>DQSX01000031.1 GCA_015663065.1 Sulfurovum sp. | reverse complement strand
GCATACTGACAGATTTACTCTGCTGTTAAGTCTCTTTTTCCTAGTACTTTTGGTACTTCTACTCTATCTTGTCAAGATCGATAAAGATATCAGGAGCCATGATAGATACCATGAGAAAGTCGAGATGATGAGAGAGTTGGATTATCAGTTTGAAAACTATTTATCTAAAACCTATCGCTGTATTGCCTATGATGAGATCACTCAGCTTGAAAAGAGGTTTGAAGAGGCACTGGCATTTCCGAATAGACCAAATATTATTAGGAAATTTGGACCGGATATCTATCGTCAGATAAAAAAAATTGAAAAAGAGTATACTCTAAAAAAACTTTATTTTGAAGATTTTAAAGCATTGAATGCAAGAGTGACCAACTCGATCTATTTTCTTTATGACTTGCGTAAAACATTGGAAAAAAGATTAATGGATGATCCGGATAAAAAGATGTTGGTTGATAATATTTTTTTCTCTATCAGTCAAATACTGATGGATATTCCCTATGATAAAGCACGTCTTTCCAAAGAACTGGATAAGTTGTCCACCAACAGTGATAAAGAGAAACTTCTTATATATTTCCTTCAGCACAGCAGACAATTTCTTCTGGATGTTGATCATATCAAAGAGGTTCAGCAAAAAATAAACCAGATTCCTCTTTTGGAATCACTGGAACAATTGCTTGAAGGTCTCACCGGACAGTATAATCAAGATCGTAATTGGCAGACAATAATAGCCCTTTCTTTTTTTATCTTTGCCTTTATCATTCTTATGCTTCTGGTTCTCAACTACAGACGTATGCGTAAAAATACACGGGAACTTCAAGCTTTTCAGTATGCGATAGAAAATAGTGACAATGCTATAGTGGTGACTAATGTCCAAAGAGAGATACAATATGTCAATGAAGCTTTTGAGCTGCGTTCAGGATATACCAAAGAAGAAGTACTTGGCAAAAACCCGAATATTTTGAAGTCAGGTTTGTTGAGTAGTGTCTTCTATAAAGAGTTGAATGAGACGCTCAATCGAGGTGAAATATGGCAGGGAGAGTTGATTAATCGGCGTAAAAACGGGAGTATACTGTATGAAAAAGCATCGATCATCCCTATATATATCAATGGTGAACTGGTACAGTATCTGGCAGTCAAACTGGATATTACAGAGTATAAAGAACAGCAGCAGCGTCTGAAACAGGCTGCTGCTGTTTATGAGATGATAGGTGACGGGATCCTGGTGACTGATAAGGAGAAACATATACTTTCGGTCAATCCAGCATTTGTCAAAATATTTGGTTACACCGAAGAGGAGCTGATAGGAAAAGAGCCGATGATTATCAGAACACTTAAAGAGGATATCTATTTTTATCGGCAGGTGTGGGATCAGCTTTTAAGACAAAACCGTTGGTCCGGTAAGCTGCATAACCAGGCTAAAGACGGTACAATTATTCCTGTCTGGCTGACACTTACGGTAGTTCGAGATGAAAAAGGGGAGATAGAGAACTTTATCGCGATCTATACCAACCTGAAGGATATCATTGCTACACAAGAGAAAGCGGAGTATTTAGCCTACCATGACTCTCTGACCGGTCTGCCAAACCGTGCCTATTTTGATCTACGCATTGTAGATATTCTGAATGTGGCAAGAACCTCTGATCAGCAGGTGGCAATTCTCTTTATAGACCTTGACCGGTTTAAAGTGATCAATGATACTCTCGGACACTCTGTTGGAGACGAAATGCTTGTCGAACTAGCCGGGCGCATGCAGAAGATTTTTGATAAGAATGTGCTTTTTGCCCGTATGGGTGGGGATGAGTTCGTAGTAACATGTATACTGGAGGATGGGAAAAAAGAAGTAGAAGAAATGGCCGGTAAACTACTTTCTGTTATTCGTGAACCTGTACATGTCTATGATTACTATCTCAATACGACTGCGAGTATAGGGATTGCACTCTTTCCGGATGACGGAATGGATAAATATGAGATCGTCAAGTATGCTGATTCTGCGATGTATGCAGCCAAAGAGAAAGGAAAAGACAATTACCAGTTCTATACTAAACAGCTCTCTTTGGATGTACAGACACGACTTAACCTTGAACAGGAACTGCTGCATGCTTTGGAACGGAAAGAACTTTATGTTGAGTATCAGCCCCAGTATCTGCTTGAGACAGGTGAGGTTAAGGGAGCAGAAGCACTGCTCCGATGGGATAGTGGGATCCTTGGAAAGGTATCACCTGATGATTTTATCGCTATTGCCGAAGAGACAGGTGTAATCGTCAAGATAGGATATTTCGTTTTTGAAGAGGCATGTAAAGCCTATAAGAAATGGAGAGATGAAGGGTTTCTGCTTGAAAGGGTTGCCATCAATATTTCTGCCGTACAATTCAGGGAAGAGTATTTTTTAGAAAAACTGAAAGACATTCTGGTTCGGACAGGGGTTGAGGCAAGTGCAATTGAGATAGAGATCACCGAGCGTTTTATTATGGAGTACTCTACAACAAATCTGACGATCCTTGAAGATCTCCGTGCTTTAGGATGTCAGATTTCCATTGATGATTTTGGAACGGGTTACTCATCTATGAGCTATATGAAACAGCTGCCTCTGGATACGGTAAAGATCGATAAGTCCTTTATCGTGGAGCTTCCTGGGAATACGCATGATGCAGAAGTCTCCAAAGCGATCATTGCTCTTTCAAAAAGCTTGGGTTACAAAGTGGTTGCAGAGGGAATAGAGAACGCGGCACAGGAACAGTTTTTACGGGAAAACAAGTGTGACTTCGCTCAAGGTTTCTACTTTGCAGAACCTATGGATGAAAAGCAGTTTTTAGATTTTTTGAAAGAAAAAGGGATAAAGAACCCTTCCCATTCATGATGCCGGATTTGTAGAGAAGCAGTGAATTGATCTGATGACAATCCAAGAAGAAGATAAAGATGAAGGAGATGGTATTATTATGTATGGTAAAAGAATAGTAATTACTACAGGAAATAAACCTTTTAAAAAGGCAGGGACTCTTCGGTCTTAAAACAGTAGCATCAGTTTTTTTAGATATAATTTTAAGAAATATAATAGATAACAGGATGATAAATG
>DQSX01000239.1 GCA_015663065.1 Sulfurovum sp. | reverse complement strand
GCCATCTCTTTTGGTATGTACCCTCTCATCAAGGATGCGTATGCCCTGCTTCGCACTGCAGTGAGTTTTGGAGAAGGGTATGGGCCAAAACTCATCCGTCGAAAAAAGAAAAAGCTCAAACGTAACTTTAAGGTGGCACTTTCGGGGAGGTACACGACCAATGCCATGTTATTCAGGATCTATTATCCTGAGGCGAGACCTGTCTATATGGATTTTCTTGAAATTGAAGAGGCTGTTGTTTCAGGGAAAGTAGATGCAGGTGTGCTCATTCATGAATCTATTTTAGATTTTGATGATAGCTTGGAAGTCGAAAAAGAGTTATGGGATATATGGGTTGAACTGGCAGGCAAAGACTTGCCTTTACCACTTGGAGGCATGGCGATAAGAAGATCTTTACCACTCACTACTGCCATTGACATAGAAAATATTCTTATAGACGGTGTTAAAGTAGCGAACGACAAGAAAGAGGAACTCTGTGCAAAACTCGAGGCCGATAACCTGGTACGTATCTCTGATGAAATGTTAACCAGGTATCTCGATATGTATGCTTCTAATGAGTCTGTAGAGTTATCCCCTTTGCAACTTAAGGCACTGGATACACTCTATAAAATAGGTTTTGAACATGGGATGTGGGAGACTCCTCTGAAAACAGAGGAGTATTTGATCCCAAAAGAGTATGAAGCACTTCGGAACAGTTAATGTTTTGGAAAACCATTGATTTTTCAAAATATTCAAGCATTAAAGTAGGACAACCTACAGAAGTACTGATGATCGAAAAAGATGACCTGCTCCCCAAAGATCGCTATCTCATTGCCGGGGCAAATAATCTTCTTGTATCTCCTACTCCCCCTGCACTAATGATGTTGTCAAAAGACTTTGCCTTTATTGAAGAGGAAGATGATTACCTTGTCATTGGGGCTGCTATGCCTACAGGACGTATTGTCTCTTATGCCAAAAAACATGATATCGCCGGTTTTGAATTTTGCTCCAAATTACCGGGTACCCTCGGAGGGATGATCGCCATGAATGCCGGGGTCAAGGCCTATGAGATCTTCAATATCTTAGACGCTGTAAAGATCAACGATCACTGGGTTCCGGTAGAAGAAATAGAACACGGGTACCGCTTCGCCAAACTTAAGGGCATCGCTACAGAAGCAAGATTTAAGATACACAGAGGCTTTGACGCACAGCTTCTTGAGACATTGATAACCCTGCGTTCCAACCAGCCGCATGATCCAAGTGCAGGTTCTGCATTTAAAAACCCTGAAGATGATTATGCCGGCAGACTGATAGAAGCGGTAGGTTTAAAAGGGTATAAAAAGGGTGGGATGGCTTGGAGCGAAGTACACTCAAATTTTTTAGTGAATTTAGGGGGCGGCACCTATGAAGATGCCAAATACTTGATAGACCTGGCCAAAAAGAAAGTCTTGACCAAATTCAATATAACACTTAAAGAGGAGATAAAGATCCTCTAGAAGAAGTATGTTTAATTTACCTCTTCACCTTTAAGACCTGTACAACGTACACATCTTATATAGTTTGTCTCTCTCTTGTATCTTTTATAGATATACGCATCTGCAGGATACACTACATAATACTTGCCCTCTGTTGTAGGCGTAGAGGTCCAAAAATCTTTATCTGTAAAGTGTTTAAATACCTGTCCTTCTTTTCTGTGTACATGCTGCAGCTCATCTGAAGTTGGAAGTCTCCAGTCAGAGTACCCTGCATAATATAAAGAACGGCAGTAAGAGACAGCATGGTTCCATGTCCCTGCTTTTCCTGCATTATGAGATCTTGCTACGGCTCCTGCTTCTGCATCTGTATAGAGTTGATCCTGCCACATTAGGTTTACGTCTTCCTCAAAATAGGTCAAGTCCTCATGACATACTTTTCCTGCTTCCACAGGCTCAACAGGTGAGAGATTCCCACCTGCCACTAAAAATGATGTGGACAATGCCAAACATAATGCCAGTACGCTTTTTTTCATAGTTTTCTCCTTGTTTATCCAATATTATTCAATATGATAATATAACCTTTATCAAATATAGCTAAAATACGAGTATTTCTTTTGTATTATTTAAAATCATACATATATCTTATGGATGTATCTCAATTTTTGTCCCGTTTTTAACTGCTTTCCACAAACTTCTCATAGCCTTGTTACTCACAGCTATACACCCCTCAGTCCAGTCATGTGCAAGCGTATACTTGTCCCCTCTGCCGTCTGCATTCCATTTTGGCTGTCCGTGAATGGTAATGTATCCTCCCGGATTTACACCACGTCTGGCAGCCCTTGCTCTATCCTTCCCATTAGGGTAAGAGATCATAAGGGATTTATAGAGTCTGCTGTCACATTTTTTTCTCACGATGGTGTAAGTGCCTTCCGGGGTCCGGTAGTCTCCTGCTTTTACTTTATTCCCTCCATTGGCACCACCTTTGGCACCCAGAGAGATACGGAATTCATCGATCTTTTTACCCTTTCTGTAAGTATAAAGTTTTCTTTTCTTTTTATACACCACAATTTTATCTATTTTGGCACTTGCATCCAGTTCTGTACCGAGAGACAAACTTTTTCTACACTCTTTAGTAGCATAAGGGGTATTGTCCACCTTACCTTTATACCCTCCACCTGTACATCCGCTCATAAAAAATGCACCTATACTAAAAATAATAATACCTGTCAATAATTTCACTGCTTCTCCTTGTTATTTTATTTGTCTATCCCCAGTCTTCGTTTTGTCTTTTTGACTTATGTTTGTCTTTTTTGTAAGAGCTGCCGTTCTTCAACTTTTGCAAACGGTTCAAGTTGGACATTTCTGCATCCCGGAGGTCATTAAATACCTTATCATCAAAGGTTTCCAGTGAACAGGTTTGTGCGTAGATTCTATCTATATACACTTTCAACTGCTGATGATACTCTGAGTCCAGACTGACCTCAACTTTTTCATCAAATTTCTTTTTTAATGCAGTAAATTTTTTGTTGAATTTCTCAGAACAAATATTCTCATCGCGAAACATACGAAAAAGATTTTTGCTTATCTTCTCCAATTCTGTAATATATTTCTGACGATTGAATTTATCGATCTGTTTTTGTGTATATCTGATGAAAGTCCTTTACTTAATGGTCACAGGCACACCCTCACGTACCGCATACCAGAGCTGATTCATAGCAGAATTTGTCACAGCAATACAGCCCTGAGTCCAGTTTCGTGCCAGTGTATATTTGTCACCTTTACCGTCTGCATTCCAGGTAGGCTGGGCGTGGATTGTAATATCACCGCCGGGGTTCACACCTCTTGCTGCCGCACGTAACTTATCTTGCGGTCTGGGGTAGGAGATGCACAAAGAGCGGTAGTATTTGGGAGAACAGAGTTTACGGTGTATCCAGAATTGACCTTCAGGGGTACGGTTATCTCCGCGTTTGATCTTATGGCCAATGGGGTTTTTCCCCAAAGATACAGGGAAAACAGATTTGAGTTTGCTTCCCTGGTAAAGATACATTTTTCGCTCTTTTTTAATGACAACAATACGGTCTATTTTCTCTCCGGGGAGGTAATCATGTGCATCAAGCATCTCCTGCTTGCACTCTTTTAGTGAATATTGGTTGCCTTTGACCTGAGGAGAATTACAGCCACTCAATACAAAAAGAACAAGCAGTGTAGAAAATATCTGTTTTATATAAGTAATTATCATACAGAGATTGTAACCAAAATAGGTTAAAAACTAAAGTGTAAACATATGTAAAAAAGGTTTTTTAAGAAAATTTTGAGGGGAGTAGAGAAGTTCACTCAAAGCCCGAAAGCTTTGAATAAGGGAAAGATTACTGTGCAGCTTTTGCAGCAGCAAGCGCTTCTTCGTAGTTAGGCTCTTCTGTAATCTCAGGAACAACTTGCTTGTAAGTTACTTTTCCGTCTTTACCGATAACAAAGATAACTCTTGCAAGTACACCAGCCAAAGGACCGTCTGCCAAAAGCACACCGTAAGCGTTAGCGAAATCTCTGTTTCTGAAGTCTGAACATACTTTGATATTTTCGATTCCAGCTGCTCCACACCATCTTGCTGCTGCAAATGGAAGGTCATAGATACTGTGATCACTTCTACACCGTCAAG
>DQSX01000141.1 GCA_015663065.1 Sulfurovum sp. | reverse complement strand
ACACATGCTATCACCCTGCTAATAAGCAGAGGATCAGTCACATCCAGCTGCATGGCATTCTCAAACCCCAGTTCTCTAAGCATCCTGACATCTTCCGGATCCCTGGCAGTCGGGTAAACGGTGATGCCTCTCTCTTTCAGATAGATAGCTGTTTCAAGCCCAATACCCGTACTGCATCCTGTAATGACGATATTGCCCACTTTTTTCCTTTACACTGAGACTACTGCCTGATATATCTTGCAAATTATAGCATGAATGAAGCCCTTTTATTATCTCAGGCAGGTATAATGCAGTATAATATTGATAAGATTATTTTCCAACCATGCATCCAGGATCGCCACACATCTTGCTGATGCCTGTTTCGGAATCATACAAAAGAGGGTTTATGTCACTGTCAAAACATACTGTCGGATATGGTGTTATGGTAATGGCTGCAGTGGTCATTGTTCTTGCAGGCATAAAAGCGGCTTCTGTCATCATTGTCCCTTTCCTGCTTGCATTCTTTCTTGCAATCATCCTCGCTCCGCTTTTTTTATGGCTGAAAAAGAAAAAAATTCCACAGGGTATCGCCCTACTGCTGATCGTTATACTTCTGTTCGCTTCCATAAGTACACTGATAATACTTATAGGAACATCCGTACAGGACTTTACACAGAATGTCCCCACCTATGAAGCAAAGCTGCGAACGGATTTTCAAAACCTTCTTGCCCTGCTCGACAATTACAACATCAAAGTTCCCAAAGAGGATATCCTGTCCATATTTGCCACAAACAGTGTGATGGAATATATTGCCAAAACACTCAAGTCACTAGGCGGGTTGATGACCAACTCTTTTATGATCATCATTACGGTGCTCTTCATGCTTATGGAGATCTCCCAGTTCTCCAGAAAGCTTGAACGCACGAACTCCAACAGCCTGCACTCTTTTATCAAGGTCAGCGATAACATCAAACACTTCATTCTGCTCAAATCAATGACCTCTGCCGCAACAGGTATTTTTGTTACCGTCTCGCTTAAATTTCTGGGAGTGGACTATGCTATTCTCTGGGGAGTAGTCGCTTTTTTACTGAACTTTATTCCCAATATAGGCTCTATCATCGCCGCTATACCTGCTGTACTCATGGCGCTGGTACAATTTGATCCGGGAACAGCACTTGCGGTAACAGGTATCTATGTTGCCATCAACATCACTATTGGGTCTATCATAGAACCCAGGATCATGGGTGAGGGACTGGGGATCTCTACTTTGGTCGTATTTCTCTCATTGATCTTCTGGGGCTGGCTGCTTGGGCCGGTCGGTATGCTGCTTTCCGTACCCCTTACCATTATGCTCAAGATCGCACTGGATGCGAAAGAGGATACAAAGTGGATCGCCACACTATTGGGAAATTAAAGGGCTGATTCCAAGAGAGAAATATCTACTTTCCGACCCTTGATATATGTTTTCGCAAACTCTACGATCTTTCCATGAAAGCGCGCATAGAGTGTAGAAAGAGGAAGGTCGTAACCGTACAGCGGAGTGACCTTTTCTCTATTCTCCTCTATCCCCTCCTGCAACCACTCCTGCATCTGCATATAGTGATCGAACCTGTACCCAAAGGCACTCAGAAGCCTGCTAGTATAGCTGTCTACTACCATTACCGGCCGGCAACAGGCATAGCAGAGTATGGAGTCTGCACTCTCCATACCGATCCCTTTCTGCGCCAGAAGCCACTCTCTGTCCACCTCTTTTTGAAATAATGCAAAAGAGCCATATCTCCGAATGATACTGCTGCAAAGCAGTTTGAGTCTCAGGGCTTTGGTATTATAAAAACCGCTGGGTTTAATAAGGTATGCTATCTCCTTTTCAGAAGTACAGCTCAGCACTTCCAAAGAGAGCAGTCCATGTGCTTTCAGATTATCAAGGGACTCTTCTACTTTCTCCCATTTTGTCTGCTGTGTCAGCAGTGCACCGACCACCACTTCAAAAGTTCCACTGTGTGGCCACCAAAGTGAATCTCTGCTGCTCTTTAGATAGCCCATATTTTTGAGTCCACGTAGTAGATCATAACTGCTGTGCAACATTGTTTCCCTAACCTTCACGTGCAGAGAGGTAGTCGGTCACGATCCTTGCATGGTCAAAAAGCAGTCTCTTAAGAGGAATAGCATCCAGTGCATAAACGGCTGCCTCTTTGGCATCGTCTCCGCCCTTTGGCGTTCCCTCCGCTCTTGCAACATAGACCACACTCACTGTATGAAACCGAGGATCTCGCAAAGGGTCAGAATAGATGCCAAGCAGTCTGCTGACAGTAACATCCAGACCCGTTTCCTCTTTCATTTCGCGTATAAGGGCATTTTCCACACTCTCGCCTACATCAACAAAACCGCCAGGCAGTGCCAGCCCCCTTGGTTCGTTCATGCGCTCAATGAGTACGATGCCTTGAAATCTCTCTTTTCCATATATTTCAATAATACCGTCCGTAGCAAGATAAGGTGTTTTAGGTGTGAATGCCATAGTGTGCCTCGCTGTTTCTCTTTTTACCCTCTTAAAAATCTTCAAAACTCAGGGCAGCTTTAACAGATGTCCTGCATCTTTAATAAAATAGGTTGTACTCAACGGTGCAAAGAAATCCAATGCCGACAAGGCATCAATGATCTT
>DQSX01000043.1 GCA_015663065.1 Sulfurovum sp. | reverse complement strand
TGTGTAACGGGAAAGACCCTGTAACCGTCAGGCGCATGGGTCTCGACACCGATCTTTTTAAAAAAATCTATGAGTGCTGTGTGATCCAAAGCTTCCAAAGCAGGGGTCATGAACCTTCCATCTCTTCCAAAATGGGACATGAAGGTCTCATTGTCAAGCGTGTTCGTCAGGTTGCAACGGCCACCACCTGTGGCTTTGAGTTTTGCACCGATCTTGGAGAGTTTTTCCAAAAGCAGTACCGACTTTTCTTCTCTTGCAGCAGTTATAGCAGCCATCATACCCGCTGCACCCGAACCGATGACAATAAGGTCATACGTCATTTCTCTATTATTCATGGTAAAATACTACCTAAATATGACCAAAAAAGAGTACAGCCATGCAATTTACAACACAAACCATGCAGGAACTACTGCCTCAACTTCAAAAAGTGCTTGGATCAGAAGATAGTATCTCTTTTTCTGTCCTTAATCCAGATCTCGCAAATGCTTATGCAGGAACAAAGGTCGTTATTAACGATAAGACCTATCTCTACCGTAGCTTCAAAGCATGGACAGATCTTGCAGAACTGTTACACTGTAAAATACTTTTACCAAAAGAGGGTGACTACCCACTGGTAACACTAACGTTTAAAAAGTTAGAGGCAGAGAGTTCATTTCATCTCGACACTTCTGCTGATAAAGAGGAAAAATATGGTGTAACTTCCCAGTTTTTTGCCATACATAAAATGGAAGAACCAGCTTTTCTCTACTACTATCAACAGACCCTAGATAATGTAAAGATTGAGAACAGGACACGTATTTTAAACCTGGGTGTGAATCGTGGTGATGAGTTTGAAGTGATCAGAAACAGATTCGATGTTAATACCTATCAAAATATGGAATTTGTAGGTATCGATCATTCCAAAACAGCCATAGAATACGCAGAAGGCTTATTTGAAGAAGAGAATGTCACTTTTTATGCTGAAAATATCAATAACTTGGAGAGTCTGAACCTGGGCAGATTTGATCTTCTCATAAGCATAGGAACCCTTCAAAGTCCAAACATCAACTTTAAACCTTTTTTCATGGATCTCGTGCAAAACTATCTGGAAAAAGATTCTGCCATCATCTTAGGTTTTCCAAACTCCAGATGGATAGGAGGAGAGATGATCTACGGAGCAAAAGCACCAAACTATGTCATGTCTGAAATGTCTCTGCTTTTTAATGATGTGATATTTTGCAAGAAGTACCTGCAGCAGAAAAAGTATCGTGTGACGATTACCGGGAAACACTATCTGTTTTTGACAGCCACAAAAATAGGGGTTTGACTTCGTCTGTATTTTTCAGGGCATTATCTAAAACTGATAAAATAGAAACAATAGGAATTACACAAAGATTAAGCCAAAAAGTTTATAATCCGGCATACTATTTAAACAAGGAGCTACAATGAAACTAAGATCTTTAGTATTATCTACACTATTACTCTCTTCCGTAACCATGGCAGACACTATGACGGTAAAACAAGAGGGTATCAAATATATTAAAATGTTAGGTGGTACACTGAAGATGCAACTTCAATCAGCCATGAAAGAAGACAAGAGTGGACTGACTGCATTGGCATTCTGCACCTCTTCTGCAAATGAGATCACAAAAGAAGTCAATAAAAAACTGCCAAGTTATGCAAGAGTAAGACGTACTTCACTTAAAGTGAGAAACAATACAGTCAATACCCCTGATACACTGGATATAAAAATCATGAAAGCATATGAAGCTGACTTGGCAGACAAAACCTTTTCTGCTAAAGATTTCAAAGTTGCAAAAGCGGGTGATGTGACACGCGTATATAAACCTTTAGTAACCAAAGATGTCTGTTTAAAGTGTCATGGGATCAAACTCGATTCTAAAATTGCTGAAGCAGTCAAATCTTCTTTCCCTCATGACAAGGCAACCGGATATAAAGTTGGAGACTTGCGTGGTGTGATCGTCTCAGAGATCAAAGATCACTAGAACCTCAACACTTTTTCAAGCTGTCTGTCATGCAGACGGCTTAAAAGAAGCAGGGCAGTGACAGCCCCTATAAGTGCATACATCTTGTTCCTGCTTTGATCCAAAACTTCTTTGATCCAGTCAAACAGTGGAACCTCTGCATAAGTGTAATGTCCTCCAACCATCAATATGATCAATATGTATCAGAGACACAACCATAAATTTTTCATATTATTTCACTGCGGTCATTAAAAATACGGTAAAGGTAGCATGAGGCTTATTGATCGTAGAGGCCAATTTAAAATGGATCTCTTTAAATCCTGCCTCTTCGGCTATGGCTTCCAGTGTTTCTCTGTCAAAACCATGATGGAAAACACCGGTACCGTCAGAATGGAAAGAACCATCTTCTGTATCCAGGTCTGCAACGGCAATAAAACCGCCATCATGCAACATAGTATAGAATTTTTTAAACAGTGCGAGGATATCTTCTAAATGGTGAATGGTCATAGATGAGATGATTCCGTCAAACTTCTCATCCAAAGTCTCTGTACTTAAGTCTTTTTCTATGACTTCTGTTTCACAAACAAATTCATCACACTTGTTTTTGAATTCCAAAAGCATAGAAGGGGAGTTGTCAACAGCTGTAATTTTAGACACAAAGGGTGCAATAAAAAAACTTAAAAGTCCGGTTCCTGCACCAAAGTCCATAATCTTCATTGACTTCTCTAGTTTTATATTTTTTACTATTAGTTCTGCTATTCCTTTTGCATTCTGCACACGTTTTGAGTTCATATCCCAAGATTTTGATTTGTTTTTGAAATGATCTACACTATTTTCATTCATTTAATATTCCTTAATATAAATTAATTAACTATTTTAATATTTTTTAGCATTAATCTAAAATAGACTTGCCTGCTTCTCTACTTTTACGTTGTCCCAGAAGTGTTCCACATGCTTTTCAAACAATGATACCACAGAAGAGGTCGATTTCTTGTCCAGTTTCAACAATGAAACCTGCATCTGGTAGAAGAACAGAGGTGAAAAGAACTCATTTGCAAGCAGCAGGGGGTCTGAAGACTTTATGACCTCTTCCTGCATCATACCAAAAAAGATCCCTGAGAGCTTTTTGACGTTCTCCTGGTAGAAATATTCGTTATATATTTCACGTATACGCTCATTTCTGAAGAGTTCCTGCATCAAAAGCTTGAAAAGGGCCTCATTTTGCCCGTCAAAGCTTAAAAGCTTGAATGTGGTGGCAATTCCCATTAAAAGTGATTTTCCCTCTTTATGGAGCTCTGAGGGGTCTTTATTGTCAAATAACGTGACTATTGCTGATGTCGTAAGGTCTTGTATTAGGGTTTCCAGTATCTCATCTTTATTTTTAAAGTGATTATAGAGGGCACTCTGCTTTATACCTATAGATCCTGCAATATCTCTTACTGTTGTTGCTTTAAACCCTTTACTTGAAAATAGTTTCAGTGCATGTTTCAGTATTTTCTCTTTCGTTTTACTTCCTTTTGAAAGGGTATTATTCACGCTCTGCTCGTCCATTGTGACTCCTTTATTGACATTATAATGAACATTTGTTCATTTGTCAAGGATAGTTGTACAGGACAAGTGAACAGTTGTTCTTTTAAAAAGTGTATCTATTTTATTTAAGTGAACAAACGTTCTTAAATAATCACAGTGACATAATATAAAAAGAACAACTGTTCACAGTATATGCCTGGAAGTCCTATAGCAGGGGAAGCAAAGGCGTTATATGTAAACATGTTTTAAATGATATCTAACAAAAAAGGGAAGAGGATGTAAATATTTATTAATATTAATTATGAGTTTGTTTTTTCTTTCCAGTAGAACAAAATACTGTTACCATTTCCCATTTATGAAAATATTAATACATTTACTCTTCAGGCATTTTTTAGTATATATTTTTTAACAGGAATTAGGCTCAAAATAATATTGAATGAAAACAGATCAATTAATTACATTCTTAGCTTAGAAAATTTTTACTCTGTATTTACTTACTGGGAAAATGAACTTTTTAAAAAGCCTGGAAGCAGTGCATCATTACACTCAGAAGAAACTATCTACTTTTTTAATAGAATTTATATTATGTTAACCAAAGTCTATTGTTAAGCTAAGAAGTAAGAAATGTAACTCTTCTTACTTCTTTTACTCTAGCTGACGTTAGTCTGCTATTTATTCATTCCGTGACCACATTTACCAGAAGCACATTTTTTGCCCTGACCCTGACCCTTATCCATTTTCATCATCATTTTTGGCTGACCGTTACCACGCGTCCTCTGTTTCTTGCCATGATTCATTTTTTTGTTTTTATTTGTAAGTAGAAAATACATTTGATCTTTTGTTAAAATTGCTTTTGTAGATTCAATACATTTTAAATGTGTCATAGTAGCAGCAGACTCAAGTAAAGCCAACTTGACCACTTTGTCTTTTAACTCCTCTGAACTTACACCAGCCTGACTGGATGCAACGATCTCTTTTCTCAATGCTTTTACTTTTACTTTAGCTTCCATAACAGCTGTCATAGTAGTTTTTCTTACTTTGGCCAAAGCTTCTTTTTGTTCTGGCGTTAAGTTAAATGCCGGATCATTCATATATGGCATGATCATCTTCGTTAAATGAGGAAGACCGTGTTTAATGAGAAATGGTGCATTCATTTTCATCTTTTGCTTCATCATCTTTCTTTCTAGCTTATTGATGTTCCTCTGCTCTGCTTTGATGATCGTTTTACATTGATTCATCATTTTGTTCTGTCCCTGTGGCTTTTTCATAATGAACATACCTTTAGGTTGAGCAGCCTGTGCTGCTGGAGCATTTGTATTTGTTATAGCCGGCGTAGCCAATAACACTGATGCCGAAGCAATCATTAATAGTGAAGTTTTTTTCAATGTATATCCTTTAATTTTTAACTAAGACTATTGTACTTGAGTAGAGTAAATAGGATGTTAATAGTACAGCACTAAAGAGCATACTTAAAAAAGCTGCCAGAATTCACTGTGTAGTTGTGTAAACTTCTTTAAGCGTAACGCTACACTCTCATGGATGACCTGTGATTTGGAGAGGAAGAAAAATACCCTTGGAGAGTAAGGTTTATGTTTTACTGCCAAAACATATGTATAGTCACTCTGTAATGTATTTTTCAACGATTCTATCTGTTCATTGTGTGCAAAACAGCGGCTTAAATGCTGGTAGACTATGCAGACTTCAAGGTAGGGCAAGCGGTAAAAATAAGAGATCTCATCTGAAAAAATATACTTATGCGGGTAGACTTTTTGTGCATAATGTGAAGAAAGTGTAAGAAAGTCAAAAGACTTCTCTGCCCTATTACACTTTAAAGCCATACCATTGTCAGGAGCTACAGCTACGATCTGACTTTTGTTGGCAAAGGTCAATGCCATATTTAGCCACAGGTAGCGGTCTTCCAAAGCTTTGGGCACTTCTTCATAAAAGAACTTGGCATTTTTAAGCAGTTTAAGATTCTCAAGTTCTGTCACTTCACGTTTATTACGCATGATCACATCGAGCAAAGAGTGTTCAAGGTATTCATCTGTACCCATCATTCTCTCAAAATAGTCTATGTGTCTGCCGTCATTGTTCTCTTCGCCCTCCCCTGTATGCATGAACCATATCTGTGCAAGCACTTTACCATTAAGTGGGCTCTCTTCATTGTTAAAGAGATAACGAAAAAGCTGGAATTTACCAAAATCCCCCACATCAGCAACATAACGGTCTTGCATCAGCTAACTAATCTGCAGTAGCGTTATTGACAGCTTTTTTAGTACCATCCCATGCTTCACTAGAGACTTTTTTAGTCCCTTCCCACACTTCACCTGAAACTTTTTTCGTGCCATCCCATGCTACTTTTGAATCGTGCACTACGGCATCTGGTGTTGCACAAGCAGTAAGTAAAAGTACACTTACTGAAAGCAACATAAAGATATATATTTTTTTCATACATTTACCTTTGTGTTTTACTGCATTATAGCAAAATCCTATTGACTCGTCATTTATTTTTTTAAGATATTATAGTTCATACGATATTGAAGGATCTAGATGCAACACCGATACATAGGGAAAACAGGACTCAGAGTCTCACCCATCTGCATGGGTACGATGACTTTTGGCACACAGTGTGACAAAAAAGAAGCCTTTAAGATCATGGATAAAGCCTATGATCATGGCGTGAACTTCTATGATACTGCAGAACTCTACCCTGTTCCGCCAGAGGCTGCTCTTGCAGGAATCACCGAAGAGTGGGTGGGTGAATGGATGCAGACTAAACCCCGTGACAGCATCATTCTGGCCACAAAAGTTGCCGGTGCAGCAAGTGGATGGTTCGTTCCTCCCATACGTCATGGACTTACCGCTATAGACAGGTTTCACATTGAAAAAGCAGTAGAAGGCTCTTTAAAAAAACTCAACACAGAGTACATAGATCTTTATCAGATGCACTGGCCAGATACTATTGTTCCTATTGAAGAGTCACTCGAAGCCTTTGACAGACTGGTAAAAGCCGGAAAAGTACGTTATATAGGAACTTCTAACGATACAGCGTATGGAACATCCAAAGCACTCATGACTTCCAAATATGAAAAATACGCACGCTTTGAGTCAATTCAAAACAACTTTTCTTTGTTAAACAGAAGGTTTTTAGATGAGTTGGGAACACTGTGCAAAGAAGAGAATATTTCACTTCTGCCCTATTCTCCTCTTGCCGGTGGTGTACTCTCAGGGAAATATAACCAAGCCATGAGTCCTGAGCAGGCAAAAGGAAGATTTGCAGACTATCTAAACTCATCCAATACAAGACAACGTGCAATGGCACAGCGTTTTATGAATGACCGAACCCTTTTGTCCACACAAAAATACCTGCAGATCGCAGCAGAAGCTGGTTTACATCCTGTTACTTTAGCCACTGCATGGTCCAAACAGTTTGACTTTGTCGCTTCCACCATCATTGGTGCAACTTCAGCAGAACAACTTGACGCTTCTTTGGCAGCCATGAACCTCAAACTCTCCGATGAAGTCTTAAGTGCTTGCGATAAAGTACATGAAGAGATACTCTATCCTATGGGATGATCACAAATTCATGTGTATTTTTCTTCATTCTTAAAGCATTCACAGTAAAAATCCTACCCTGAAAGGGCAGGTTTTGGGTACCCCTATAAGGGGATACGATGCCTTTCACCTAAAAGATGTCAGGGTAACTGTATCTCCTATTTTAATTTAGAATAATCTTTACTGTTCTACTCTTCGCTCATTTTCCTTTTGATATTTTACGTCCTTACGTATCATCTCTCCATCAATCAACACAATACCCTTTTGCCCAGAATTGGTTTCCCCAATCATGGACATGATCTATTTGCACATTCAACTCTATAATTTCACACTCTAACCTTTGGGAAAGTGCTCTCATGAGATT